>DATGIR010000303.1:0-7655 GCA_035295605.1 Fimbriimonadaceae bacterium
GAAGCGAGACCGACTTCACACTCTGGGTCATCGAAACCATCATCTTCTCATCCGCGATCCATCGGGACAGGCCCATGCTCTTCCCTTTCTTCGGAATGAACTTGAAGTCCGGCGCGAAGATGTCCCTCAATTCCCTCTCGATGCCAGATGCATCCCTCCGCTTGACGGCGACGCAGTATCTATTGAGCCGCTTTTGAGTCTCGGACCTGAGGTCCGCCATGGTGGACGCGGCAGCGAGAAGGATCGCGCCAAATAGGGCCAGTTTCTTGGTATTCATGGTGGATTAGAGGGCCTTTCCGTAAAGGGCGAGGAGCCGCGACCACGCCTTCTCGGCTTTGGGCTCGTTATAGACCGACGAGTCCGGCGGGCACCAACCGTGCGCTGCGCCTTCGTACACCTCGATTTCGGCGGTCAGGTTTGCTTTCTCAAAGGTCTCCTTCAGCGTGGTCTTGTCGTTCGGCGAGCGGGCGTCGTCGTTGGCCGCTATCGCGACAAGGAACTGAGCTTTGCTTCGCGCCGCCTCCAGGTGCGGGCTGTTGGGTTGAGTGGTGACCAGTCCGCCGCCGTGGAAGGTGGCGACGGCGCCGACCCGGTCCGACACGGCGGCCGCAGTTCGAAAGGCCATCGGCCCGCCCATGCAGTAGCCCTGCGTGCCTATCTTTCGATTCTTATCTACCGAGGCTTGGGCGTCCAACCACGCAAGGAAAGCCTTTGCGTCCGTCATCTCGGTGGCCTCGGTGAGGCTGCGCGCCAAAGGCATTAGGTCTTGAATCGGGGTCGCGGTGCCGGCGTCGGCGGTGGGAGCCTTGTGGGTGCGATAGAACGGGTTGACCACCAGAACGGCGTAGCCGGATTCGGCGAGACGCTTGCCCATTTGACGGAACGCAGGTCGCAGCCCGAAGATGTCCGGCCAAATGAGAACGCCGGGGGCGGCGCCCGTGGCCGGGTGCACGAAGTAGCCGTCGGCGGTGCCGTCGGGCGTGGTCACGCTGACCTCCGATTCGGTCACGGCCGCGGCCTTCGCGACCGGCGGAAGCATCATCGCCACACCGGCGCCCAGCAGGACGCCGAATTGCCTTCGGGTCACCAGACCGCGCCGCTCGAATTCCTTGCGATCATCGTCGAAATGGTCCTGTGTGCACATAGCAAACACTTTATCCCAGGGCAAATGGGCTCTAGGAGACATGGAAGGGCCCCTTGGGCTAAATTACGCCAGGAAGGCCGGCATGGAGTGTTGCGAAGACGTTATCGAAGAGCTGCGCGGGCTTGGGAGTCCGTCGATCAAGAAGGTGCTGCTCAATCACGGGGCGCGAGAGCCGTTCTTCGGGGTCAAGATCAGCGATCTGAAACCGATCGAGAAGCGGCTAAAGCCGAATTGCAAGCTGGCGCTTGAGCTTTACGCTACAGGCATTTCCGACGCGATGTACCTGGCAGGCCTCATCACGGACGACAAGATGATGACCCGCGACGACCTCCAGAGCTGGGTCGACGCAGCCTACTGGTCGCTCCTGTCGGAGAGCACGGTGCCTTGGGTTGCCGCCGGCAGCGACCACGGGCGCGATCTCGCGGTGGCGTGGATCGAGTCTCCGGTGGAGACAACCGCCTGTGCCGGCTGGCTCACCTTCAGTACGCTCACACTCATTCGGCCCGATGCCGAGCTCGATCTCCCCGAATACGCGGCGCTCCTAGAGAGGGTGCGAACCTCCATCCACGAGCAACCCAACCGGGTGCGGTACTCGATGAACGGTTTCGTCATCGCCTGCGGTTCCAACGTGAAAGCCCTCACCGACCTTGCCGCCGAATGCGCCGCCGAGATCGGGGAGGTTCGCGTCATGATGGGCGATACCGCCTGCAAAGTTCCGTTCGCCCCCGATTGCATCGCGGAGGCCGTGGAGAAGGGCCTGGTGGGAAAGAAGCGCAAGACGGCCAAGTGCTGACGTTTGGTAAACACGCCCCATGGCCGATGTTCACCAGCTACTGAAGGCACGCTTTGCCATGGTGCGTCAGGACCTCGACGAGGCGATCGAACGATTCAGCGAGGATCAGTTCGGCTGGGCGCCGGCGGCGGGCATGCGGACCGTCGGTGGACAGCTCTTGGAGATCGCCGACAAGGATCGCGAGACGGTCATTTGGATGAAGACCGGGATCTGGCCGGACGATGAGCCGCCGTCCTTCGACCTGGAGACTTCTAGCTTCGGTCACGCGCGGTCGGCGTTAGAGTCGATTCGCGCCAAGACGCTCGCCTACCTTGACTCCATGACCGCCGCAGAGCTCGAGATGCCCGTGTTCTCGCCGGAGCGGTGGCACGAAGCACTGCGCCTGACCGAATGTCCCAGAAGCGAGGTCCTGCGCAATATCGCGGCCCACGAGTGGTATCACACGGCGCAGCTCGTCACCTACCGGTGGCTGCTCGGGGACGACCCGGAGTTGTGGTGAGCGGCTTCGAACTTGGCAAGAGCCGGGTCGAGGCGCTGAGCGACGGGCTGTTCGCCATCGCGATGACGATCCTCGTCTTGGGGTTCAAGCTCCCGTCGTTACCTTCAACCGCGCCAAACGTCGAGGTCGTTCCGGCCGTCCTCGCGCTCTGGCCGGCGCTGGTCACGTATGCGGTCGCGTTCGTCGGAATCGGCGTGTACTGGATTCTCCATCACATGGTCTTTCACGTCGTGCGGGTCGTCGACTCGGTTCTCCTTTGGCTGAACATTCTGTTCTTCCTGTTCATTTCGGTGCTGCCGTTCAGCGTCCAGCTCGTCGACCAGTTCCCTCGCGCGCAAGTAGCGCCCGTACTCTTCGGCGCAAACCTGGCGCTGGCCGGATGGATGTTGAGCTTCCAATGGGTGTACGCGCTCAAGCATCCACGCCTGATGGTCGATACCATGGCCCGCGACTACCGCGAAACCGTTGGGCTTCGCGTCACCATCGCGCCGGTGGCCGCAACCCTCACGGCCCTGATCTGCTTCTGGAGCGTGCCCACCAGCCTGATCATTTACGGCCTCCTCCTTCCCCTCTACTTCCTGCCGGTCAGAGCCAAGCGGAGACAAGCCGACGCCCCAGAGAGCGAGGAGCCGATCTCCCGCGAAAAGCGCCTAGTCACGCCTCAACGAATTTTGCTCGTCGGGGCGATTCTTTCGGCCTCGGTGGCATGGTTCCTGTTCCGGCCGGAACTGCTGCTCGTCAACTCGAAGGTGAGCGAGGGTTTGACCCTGAGCGGTGCGCGGGTGGTTTCGTCCGGAGACTTCAAGGGTCTCGCCCACGATACGGCCGGCCATGCCGCGATCTATGCCGTGGATGGCAGATACGTTCTTCGGTTCACCGGCTTTTCGACGTCCAACGGACCGGACGTCCACGTCTACCTCGTGGCGGCGACGGACGCGAGCAGCGACGATACCGTTCGCCACTCCGGCTTTATCAACCTTGGAAAGATGAAGGGCAATGAGGGCGACCAGAACTACGAATTGCCGGCCGGCGTCGATTTATCGACCTACCGATCCGTTTCGCTGTGGTGCCAGCGCTTCAACGTAAACTTCGGCGCTTGCTCTTTGCGGTAGCCGGGACGCTTGCCGGCTAGCCGCTTGTCTTGAGAAACGGATTCGGCTTCATGTCTATGTGCTTGATCGACTGAAGGTAGTCGAGCATCTTGTCCGCATCCGGCCCGGCAAGCTGGGCGTGGAAGTGAAGCGTGAATCCGTGCGGCCCACGCGAGTCGATGAGCTTCGGCTGCAGGGTGAGGAACGACTTCACGGCATCCAGTTGGCCCATCATGGTGGCGCAGAAGATGTCGATCCGAGCTCCCCGCTCCAGCAGGAAGCCGACGATGTCGTGACGGCCCATGTGGGAGGCGCCGCCGAGGCCGGACTCCCAGTCGCCCGCTCCCCAGTCCATGAGGCCGTTGATCAGCAACGGCTCCCTGTCGAGCAGCATCTTGGTCTTGTCGAGGTCGCTGTGGGCGAAGATCACGAAGTCCTCGAGCATGGTTCGATTGAGCTGAGGCTTCTTCCACGAGGGGTGAAACGAGGGCTCAGGGTAGTCGCGCGTAAACGCCGCTTCCACCGGCGAGGGCGGCTTTGCCGCCTCCTGGGCCAACGCGATGCCGGAGGCAGCCGCGATGACCGATCCGCCTACCGTGCGGTGGAACGAACGACGGGAAATGGCTTTGTCCATGTTAGGTTCTCCCTGAGCTGGTTGTACCTCGGTGGGGTGACAGTTAGATCGCGAGGGGATCGCACAGTTCCAAGGCCGGGAACACGGGTTCCGGGCGCCCGGTATCTTGCCGCATGCGAGCGCACGTGTCGCTGTCAATAGGTGTCTTGACCGCTCTCTTCTCGACGAGCGGCTGGGCCCAGGCGCCCGAATCCGGAGCTCCGCCGTCGAAACCCGCGTTCAACGAGGCCGGTTATCGCCATCTCGACGAGACGCTTACAGCACTGCGGGCGCGAAACGCGAAGGCTTTCGCCATAGACCCCGTAAGGGGAATCGACGAGGGAAGTTACGTTCGAATCGGCGGCATCGAACAGTGGATCACGATCCGCGGCGAGGATCGCAAAAACCCCGTGCTCTTGTTCCTCCACGGTGGGCCGGGAGACGTCACGAATCCCTGGTCTTTCGCAATCTTCGCGCCCTGGGAAAAGCACTTTACGGTCGTGCAATGGGACGAGCGGGGTGCGGGAAGAACGTTCAGTAAGAACGGAGCCGCGATTGCATCGACGATGACGCTGGATCGCATGGCCCAGGATGGCATCGAGCTCTCGGAGTATCTGCGGAACCACCTGAGCAAGGAGAAGATCGTCGTCGTCGCCCACTCGTTCGGCACCGTTCTCGGTCTCAGGATGGTTCGGGCGAGGCCGGACCTGTACTCCGCCTATGTCGGCACCGGTGAGGTAGCCGACGAGACGAAGAACTACTCGGCGGCTTACGAAGCTCTCTTGAAGAGAGCCCAGGTTAGTGGGAATCAACGGGCCCTCGCAGATTTGAGGCGAATCGGCCCCCCGCCTTACTCGACCGGCGAAGGGTATCGCGTGCAGTGGAAGTGGGCCAACGGTTTCGAGGGCGCCGACCAGTTCCTCTTCTCGACAATCGGGTTCGCTCTCGTGTCCCCGGGCTGCTCTGTCCAGGACTTCAAGGACGCGGAGGAGGGCGAGGTGTTCAGCGCGGACCGGCTCGTTCCCCAGTTGAGGTCTTCTACACCGAAGCAATTTGGGCTCAGCTTCAAGCTCCCGGTGTTCTTTTTCCAAGGGGACAGTGATTTCACTGCGCCAACGGCCCTCGTGCGGCAATACTTCGCGATGCTCCAAGCCCCCTACAAGAAGCTGGTGTTGATCCCGAACGCGGGACACTTCGCCGTCTTCATGCGCTCGGACGTGTTCCTGAAAGAGCTCGTCGCGCGGGTTCGGCCGCTCGCCGTCAGACGCTAACCGCGCTTGGCCAGCAGCGCGGCCACGTGGGGCCGACGACAGTTGACCGCGCGACCCAGCGGCGTGAGTCCCTTCTTGTCCCTAGCTTCGGGGTTCGCTCCATGGGACAGTAACGCCCTCGCAACGGGCAGGTTGCCATGCCGCGCCGCTTCGTGAAGCGCCGTAGAGCGCATGACTCCGCCACAATGGTCGACTGACGCGCCGGCTCGAACCAACTCGTCGACGATCGCGGCCCCAGACTCGCCTTTGTATGCGCCGGCTGCCCGGTACAGCGGCGTATGGCTTCCGCCGTCCAGGATGTCCGGATCTACCCCTTGGGCTAGCAACTGCCGTACCACGCGCAAACTGCCGGTTCCGGCGGCGAGGTGCAGCAGGCTCCGTCCGTTGAAACGGCTCGCGGCGAGCTCGGGGTTTTCCTGGACTTGACGCAGCACAAACGCGTTCAACGGTTGCCGGCCGAGCTCCATCATCCGAGCCAATATGCCGACGAAGACGCTTGTTCGATGTGACTGCGCTTCGGCGAGGCGAATCGCCTCAGCGTCGCGCCCGTGGACCAACTCCTCGACGAGTCGGTCCAACGCGAGCTGGCGGTCCCAACGTTCGGCCAGGTCGCCGGTGAGTGCGGGTTCCGCGTCTTGCCCGACGACGTAGAGCGAGGACATGCCAAAGAACTCCCACAATGCCTCGCGCGCCTGGGTGTCGGCGACGACTTCATTCAGCGCTGACCGCATGTGCCCCAGCCAGGCGTTCCGCTGCGCTTCGCTGATGTCGAACCTGGCATGCGATTCACGTAAGCTTAACCACCAACGGTATTGGGTCTGCCCCTCGTCGCCATCGAAGAGCTGGATGAGGAATGCGGAGAACTCCTCGGTCGCACACCGCAGGCTCTTTCCCGGAAAGAGCGGCCGGAGAATGCTGTCGCCGGCAACACGAGAATAGAAGTCGGTCGCCAGAGCCCTGCAGCCCGACTCTCGCCCTATCCGGTCAAAGACACTCGAAGCCTCCACTCGACTAACCCGGGTTGCGTGCCAAGTCCAATTCCACGCTCAAGCTCACGACCTCCCCGACTTCGACGCCCTCCGCCCGCTGAACGGCGACCTTGATCGGGACCAAATAGCGGCCGTCCTTCGGAAAGAGCGACGTCGTGTAACGGGTCTTCCCGATCGTCACCGCGGCCGGAATCACGCCCCAGCCATAGGTTATTCTGGCGGAGACCGCCTTGATTTCGGCGGAGAGGTCGGGCGGAATCGGAACGAAGACGAACGGCGCGGGCCCGCGCCAACTGATCGCTTCGCCCCCGAACTCCAGGACCACGACAGGATTATATGGATATTAGGGACGCGTTGAAGGGGCAGTACCACGCCGGGCTCCGGATGCTGCGCGAGTGCGTGGAGCTTTGTCCGGAGGAGATGTGGCTCGCCGGCGCGCCCCGCGAGTATTGGCGCATCGCCTACCACGCGGTCTTCTTCACCCACCTCTATATGGGGCAAAACGAGGCGGCGTTCAAGCCGTGGCACAAGCACCAGGCGGCGGCGTACGACCTTTGGGGCGAGGACGAGCTCACCTTCGAGCCCTACACGAAGGCCGACGTGATCGGCTACATCGACGACGTGCGCGAGATGGTCAACCCGACGGTCGACGCTCTCGACCTGGACACCGACGACCCCGGCTTCCACTGGTACAAGAACATCAACAAGCTCGAGCACGAACTCCTGAACCTTCGGCACATTCAGGGGCACGTGGGGCAGCTCTCGGAGCGGCTGATGGCGCAGGGCATCGACTCCTCCTGGATCTCGCGGCGCGCTTGAGTTTCAAGCGCGCACGGCGTTTAGAGTCCGGTTGCCAACGTAGTATCAGCCGGTGAACCCGCTCGCAAGGTTCGACGCCAATATCCGACAGGCGTTCCGGAGCCTCGCCGAGTCGTGGTCGCGGTCCCTTCTGAGCGCGACCGGGGTGCTGGTCGGTTCGACCGCCGTCGTGCTGCTGGTGAGCATCGCTCAGGGCGTACGCAACGACGTCTCCGACCAGGTCAGGGACCTCGGCGTCAACGTGTTGGTCGTGATCCCGGGGCGGATCGAGTCGGGGACGTTTAACCCGAACCTCGGTGGCTTGAGCTACCTCGGCGAGGCCGACGTCGCTCGCCTACGTACGGTGCCTGGGGTGGTGCGGGTCGAGCCGTTCACGTTCGTCGGCGGCGGCATCCGGCACGGGAAGAAGGTTGCGACGCCGTTGCTCGCCGCGACC
>DATGIR010000304.1:0-3405 GCA_035295605.1 Fimbriimonadaceae bacterium
GAGCTCCTCGAGCCCGCCGTTCGCTAGCCAGCCCGCTCCCGCTTCAGATAAGCGTACGAGTTGTGGTCGTGGATCGACTCGTGGTTCTCGACCTCGATCTCGTAGGAAAGCACGCGCCGATCGGCATCGAGCGCCAACGCAACTTCGCGCACCATATCCTCCACGAATCGAGGGTTGTCATAGGCGAGCTCCGTCACGTACTTCTCGTCCGGCCGCTTGAGGAGCGGGTAGAGCGGCGCGGAGCCCGCCGCCTCGACCGTCTCGATCAGATCCTCGAGCCAAAGGGTCTCCCGCGATCGGTCCGGCGTCAGCTTGAGGCGAACGTAGCCTCGCTGGTTATGCGCGCCACGGTCCGCGATCTCCTTCGAGCACGGGCAGAGCGTCGTGACCGGGACCACCAGCTCGAGCTGCAACTCGTTCGTCGCCCCGCCGGTCGCCAAGAAGCCACACTCGAACCCCATCATGCCGGTCTTCCCCGTGACCGGAGCCGCCTTCTCCATGAAGAGTAGAAACGTGACTTCGAGATGCGCGGTCTTGGCCGAGAGCCTCCTCCGCAGCTTTTCGAGCACGGCCGGAATCGTCTCGACGCTGAGATCGTGGTTATGCTCGCTGAGCACTTCCACGAACCGGCTCATGTGGGTTCCCTTGAACTCCTTGGGTAAGTCCACCGTGAGTGTGAAGTGGCCGACCGTGTGCTGCATTTCGCCATCGCGACCCCGAACGTGCATCGGGTACTTCACCCCACGGACCCCTACTCGGTCGATCGGAATGTTTCGCACGTCGGGCGCGGCCTGCATGTCGGCCAGGATGGTCGGGTGGCTGTCTTTTGGCGTCATCGGGGCAGTACCGCTCCGCAAACGCGGAAGCTGAGAATTCGATTCTACGACAGCTTCTACGCGCCCCGGTTCCGGAAGGGCATCACGCGAACGGCTCCAAGCCGATGAAAGCCGCTTCCAGGACCTCCATCGTGTGGCGGACGGCGACCTTCGACCCCGACTGCCGAATTCCTTGGGCGATCCAGGCGTGACAGCCGGGATTCCCGGTTGCAACCACGGCCGCGCCCGTTTGTTCCACGTTGGAAACCTTCCGATCGAGGAGCGCTTTGGCCATGGCGGGCTGTACCACGTTGTAGATCCCGGCGCTACCGCAGCACATGTCCGATTCAGCCAACTCAAGCAGCTCAATGCCGGGAATCGCGGAGAGCAACGCTCGCGGCGCGTCCTTGATGCCCTGCCCGTGAGCGAGGTGGCAGGCATCGTGGTACGTAATCGCTAATCCATTCAGCCTGCGCGTGGAAGTGAGCAAGTCGCCCAGCCCGTGGGCCACAAGAAACTCGCTCGAGTCCTTGACGCGGGCGGCAAACCGCCCACCCTCGGGAACGAGCTGCTCGTAACGCTTCATGGTGCTCCCGCAGCCCGCGGAATCCACGATAACGGGCAGGTCGTCCGGCATTGCCGCGATAAGCGCTTCGGCCCGGTCCGCCGCCGCTTCGAGGTAGCCGTTATGCGCATGCATCGATCCGCAGCAGCCGCTTTCAACGGCCCGCACTGCAAAGCCGAGGCGCCTCAAGAGGCGGCGGGTCGCCGCATGCACGCGAGGATAGAGCACGCGCATGGCGCAGCCTTCGAGGAGGTAGACCTCCCCGGTCACAGGAGGCAGAGTGTCTTCGAGCGGAGGCAATCGGCCATGCTCGGGCCGGGGAATGCTCGCCTCCATTCCCTCTGCCTCGAAGAACCGTCCGAAGATGCCCGGGATTCGGGCAATCGGGGACAGCCGGCTCAATTCCATGAGCACCGGCGCCGTCACCGAGTCGACGACCGCCGCCTTGGCCGGGGACGGCTCGACAGCCTCGACGCGCGAGCGCGCCAGTTCGAGAATTTCGCCGTACTGCACCGCGCTCGGGCAAGCCGGTTCGCATGCCAGACAACCCAGGCAGCGATCGAAGTGAGGCTTGGTCTCGCTCCAATCGATGACGCCTTCCTCGGCGCTCCGGGCCAGATAGATTCGCCCGCGCGGTGACTCGAGCTCGCTCCCCGTGAGCTTGAACGTCGGGCATGCCTCCAGGCAGAAGCCGCAGCGGATGCACTGGGCGGTAAGGTCGTCGAGCACCTTCACTCGCCGAACGCTCCCGGGTTGAGCTTGGCGAGGGGGTCGAAAACGGTTTTTGCCCGGCCAAATAGTTCGGGTTGCGGAAGCACGCCAAGGTTCTGGCGCCCGCGTCCCGACCGCACCACCCAGTCGCCCTCGATTCGAGGCAACTCGTCATCCGCGCCCACGGCCGCCCAAAGCGTTCCGGTCTCCCGGTCAACCGCGCCGCCCGACAGACGGCCGGCCGAGCCGAGGGGCGCCCGCTGAACCCACCGCGGCCCTTTGGGCGCGCTCAGGCGAGGCGCCGGCGGCTCGGGAAGGGCGCGCAGGGGATAGGTCTTCAAGATCACTTCGACGATCACCCCGAGGGCGCCGCGGGCGCCGATAAAGAGCCGCCCGACGTCGTAGCCGGCCACGTTCTTCACCGCGCAACTGCCGCACTTGGCGATCGCGCCGTCGGCGCGCACCACCGTCATGCCCAGCACCCAATCGCGCCACGTTCCGCACGCGCCCTCCAGCCGGTGGGGCAGCGCGAGCGAAAGCGCGCCCCCGATCGTGGGGTCGTCATCCGTCTCGAACGGCGCATACGGGAGGGACTGATTCCTGGCATTCAGCTCGGCCTGCACCTCGGAAACCCGGCTCCCGGCTCGAACGATCGCCACCTGGTCGGCCGGCTGAATATCGACAACCCCTCTCAAAGCGCCGAGGTCAAGAACGGCTGAGTCGCCCGCCTCGTCCAGCCGCCAGTCGCGATGGGCATCCCGCCCCACGACAAAGAGCCGCGAGCTCGCGCGGACTGCCTCGGCGACCTCTGCCACGCTTTCGGGCCGGGCCAGAGCAGCTACCACGCGACCCCTCGCCAGCGCCGCACATGCTCCACGCAGCTCTTCTGATTCGGCAACACCTTGCACGGGTTGCACAAGTCGTCGGAATTGAAAATCGCCTTGGCGTCCGCCTGGAGCCTCAGATCCTCGGGCCCGAACATCAGGGGCATCATGTCCAGTTTTTCCACGCCGATGCCGTGCTCCCCGCTCACACTGCCCCCGAGTTCGATGCATCGACGGATGATGGCCTCGCCGGCGGCGACCACGCGCTCCACCACCCCTGGCACGCGGTCATCGAAGTAGAAACAGGGATGGAGATTCCCGTCGCCGGCGTGGAAGATGTTCGCAACCCCGAGATCGTATTGCTTGGCCACGGCGTACACGGTTTCTAGCATCTCCGGAAGCTTCGAGCGCGGGATAACGCCATCGTGAGTGACGATGGTGGGCGCCAGCCGCCCCATCGCCCCGATCCCCTTCTTGCGAGCCCGCCATA
>DATGIR010000305.1:0-7700 GCA_035295605.1 Fimbriimonadaceae bacterium
CGCGAAACTCAACCAGTTGCTGGCCGATGTCGACCGGCAAGTCGGCGACATCGACGCGCGGGCCCAAGAGGTCGCAAGTCGGGAAGTGAGTCAGGCTCAAGCCGAGCTTGGCCCGCTCTTGGCCGACCGGCCCCCGGCCCCATTGCCGGCGGTCCCGGAGTCGAGCGTCGTCGTGTCATCCGGTGGTCTCGTCCAGCCGGTCCGGACCGCTGAGCCGAGCGAGACGGGCTCCGAAGACAGCCTTGATAAAGTGAAGCAGGATCTCCAGATCTGGCTCGCGGTGAACCGGTTCGTCTTGCGGGAGAAGGGCCGCGGGCGAGACGCGACGGCGGAGTTCGTGGCATGGAGAAACCGATTCAGACTGGCGCCATCGGGGCGACCCTAGGTCAGCTTGCCGCCCAACTTGGAGGCGAGTTGCTGGGTCCGGCCGAGTTTCAGGTCGAGCGCCTGACGTCCGCCGATACCGCCGATCCTGGCGGCATAGCATTCGCCGAGAAGCAGTCTTATGTCGTCCAGGCCAAGGCGGCCGGGGTCGGCTCGCTGCTTATCGGACCCGATATGGATCCGGACGGCATTCCTGCGATCCGGGTGGCTAACCCCCGCATCGCGTTCTTCATGCTCCTCACCAGGAGCGACCACCCCTACCCCCTCGCGTCTGGAGTTCACCGCACCGCGGTGATCATGGAGGGCGCCGAGATCGAGGAGGGGGTCAGCGTCGGCCCTTACGCCGTCGTCGAGGCGACGGCCACGCTCCGCCAGGGAGCCCAAGTTTTCGCCCACGCCTACATTGGAGAGTTCTGCGAGCTCAAGGCGTCATCAATGGTGCTCCCCCACGCCGTGCTCTTGCGAAACGTCGAGCTCGGCGCGCGATCCGTGATCTTCCCGGGGAGCGTGCTTGGCGCCGACGGCTTTGGCTTTGTGTGGGATGGCCAACGCCGGGTCAAAGTCCCGCAAGTGGGCCGCGTGGTCATTGCCGACGACTGCGAAATAGGCGCCCTCACCGCGATCGACCGCGCCACCGCCGGAAGTACGTCGCTCGGCGTAGGCACGAAAATCGACAACCTAGTCCAGATTGGCCACAACTGCAAGATCGGCGAGCATGTGGTCATCGCCGCCGTTTCCGGCATCGGCGGAACGACGACCATCGGCGATCGAGCGATGCTCGGCGGCATGTCCGGGGCCGCGGACCACGCTCATATTGGCGCCGACGTGATCCTCGGGGGGCGGGCAGGCGTCATTGGCCGCATTGACGAGCCGGGAGTCTATCTCGACTTTCCCACCCAACCCGCCAAGCTCGCCCGCCGCAACATGGTGCTCCGGACGAAGTTGGACGAGATGCACGGCCGCATCCGGGACCTGGAAGCGCGGCTGGCCAAGCTGGAAGGCGGCCCAGCTTGAGCGCCGTACAGGTGACGCGCCAGACGGTCAAGTCGACCGTAACCCTCTCCGGGCGCGGTTTACACTCCGGCGAGCCGGTCGAGGTGCGAATCCACCCCGGCCATGCCGGGATCGCGTTTCGTTTTGGCGGGCAGCGCGTCGAGGCAGTTCCCGAGAACGTGAGCGACACGACCCGCTGCACGCGGCTCGGGGAGGTGTCGACAATCGAACACCTCATGAGCGCCTTCGCCGGCTTGGAAATTACCGACGCCGAGGTTGAGCTCAGCGCTTCGGAGTTACCGGGACTCGATGGGAGCTCCGTCGAATATGTCCAGGCGATCGAGTCGGCCGGCATCGATCCGCTCGACACCAAGTCCGTTTTCCCCCCTTTCAAACGAGCCTTTATGCAGCAGGACTCGATCTCCCTCGCCGCCGCTCGCGGGGAGGGGCATTGGCGGTTCGAGTACCTTACCGGGGATCGGTGGCCGGGGTCGCAGATCTTCGAGGCGGAGCGTGTTCATGTCGCCTACCCGAAGGAGATCGCGCCCGCCCGGACGCTCGTGCTCGAGGAGGAGCTTCCGTTTATCCGGCAGGCAGGCTTGGGGAGGGGGCTCGATGAAACCTCCGCGTTGGTTCTTGGTGCTTCCGGCTACCGGAATGCGTCACGCTTTGACGATGAGCCGGCGCGCCACAAGCTCCTCGATCTGCTCGGCGACCTCTACTTGAGCGGCATCCCGGCGCGGCTCCTTAACGTGGTCGCCGTCCGCTCGGGACATCGGGCCAACGTCGCATTTGCCAAACTCCTGGCCGACGCCTCGCGGCGCCAGGAAGCCCACGCCGAGCACGAATGACCGAGCTCTCACTCCTTCTCAATCGGCATCGTTCGATCCGAAAGTACAAGCCGGATCCCATCGCTACCGACCTGGTGTCCGGCGTGTGCCACGATGCGATCGCCGGAGCTTCGTCTTCTGGCAACCTCAACAGCGTCTCACTGGTTCTCACCCGCGAAGCTGAGCGCAAGCACCGGCTCTATGAGCTTCATTTCGGCCAACCGTTCGTGCTGGAGGCGCCCTTGGTAGTCACGGTATGCGCGGACTGGTTCCGAACTCGGGAGTGGCTACGGCGGCGCGGCGCGCGCGATAACTTCAACAATTTCCTGGGCTACCACGTGGCCGCGTTCGATGCGATGATTCTCGCCCAGAACCTCGCCCTTGGCTTCGAGGCCAACGGACTGGGAATCTGCTACATGGGAACGACCCTTCACTCGATGGGCGCCATCGCCGAGTTCCTGGAGCTTCCCGAAACGTGCGTTCCGCTGACGACGATGACGGTCGGATACCCGGACGAGGATCCACCGAAGCGGGATCGGCTCCCTTCCGAAGCCTGCGTGCACGAGGAACGATATCGCCTCCCGACGGAAGCGGAAACGGAAGTGACCTACCGCGAGCGCGAAGTGCGCGGTTGGGAGCGCTACATGTCGATGCCGCCGGTTAAGGCCGCTATCGAGGCCAAGGGCATCACCTCGCTAGCCCAGTACTACACGAGCGAAATCAAATACGATCCAGACGTCTTTCGGGAGGACTCCAAGAAGCTGCGGGAGCTATTGGAAGCAAAACACTTCCTCCCCTGAGATTACGCCGCCTTCTTGAGCGTCTGGGCGTGGGTGGAGCGGTTGCGGCCAGCTCGCTTGGAGTCATAGAGCGCCGCGTCTGCCGAGCGGATCAGGGCTTCCGGCGTGATGTCGGCGCCTCCCAGCGTGGCGACACCGGCGCTTATCGTGACCGACCGATTGGGCCACGGCGATCGAGCAACAGCATCGCACAGCTGATCGCCGAACGCCGCTGCCGCCGTCGCGTCGAATCCGGGCAGGATAATCGCGAACTCTTCGCCGCCGTACCGGGCGGCGATTCCCCTGTCGCCGATGGACTCCTGCATGATCACGGCGACGCGCCGCAGTACGCCGTCCCCCTCCGGGTGGCCGAACGTGTCGTTGTAGCCCTTGAAGTGGTCGACGTCCAGCAGCACCAGGGAGAGCTCGTCCTGACAGTTCGTCACCTCTTTCTCCAGCCGCTCCTGGAAGGCGCGGTGGTTGAGAATCGACGTCAGTCCGTCGGTGACCGCGAGCGCTGCGAGCTGGGCGTTCGCCTGCTCTAACAGGTCGGAGCGCTGTTTGAGCTCCTGATGCGCCGAGGCCAGCGCTTTCATGTGCGACTTGAGTTGATCTTCGTATTCGAGCCTCTCCGTGATCTCCGAGAAGCTTGAGAGCACGCCGTACGGGTGTGTCTGATTCGGGCGGTAGAGCGGAATAGAGCTAACGCTGAACCAGTGGAATTCGCTGGACCGTCCCGGCCGCCCCTTGAAGCCGACGCACGCGTTTTCGACGGGCTTGCCGGTTTGCATACAGACGCGGTAGGGAAGCTTCCGCTGGTCGAGCGGGTTCGAGCTCTCGTCGACAAAGTCTTCGCGAACTTCGTCGATCCGCTTGCCGATCAGCGATGCTTGCGGCGCCCCAAGCAACGCTCCCGCCTGCTGGTTCGCAATCACGATCCGGCCGCAATCGTCGTACAGCAGAACACCCTCGTGAAGGGAGTCGATCAGGTCGCGGAACAGCTTCTCGCTCGATCGAACCTCCTCTTCCGCCCGCTTGCGGTCGGTGACGTCCAGACAGGCAGCGATGCCGCCCAAAATTCGGCCGTCGACGCCGCGAAGCGGGAAGAGGTGGCCGAGGATCTGGCGGGGTTGTCCGTCGGGTCGTCGGTACTCCCACTCCGCGTCCCGAAACTCCTTGCCGAGGAAAACCTGCCGCACGATGCTCGCCCCCTTTCTCGCGAACGCATGGTCGGCGATGTGGTTCCACAGCTTCATATGGAGCACCTGGTACGCGTCGTAGCCGAACAGGTCGGTGGCCGCGCGATTCCACTCGAACACGAGCCCCTCGTCCGAAAACCCGACGCACGCCACCGGCAGCCCCTGGAAGAGTTCTTCGAATCGTCGGGCGGCTTGCTGCGACCCGAGCGAGGTTGCCTCGAGCTGCTGCGTCTTCATGATCAGCTCGGCTTGGCTGTTGTGTAAATCTTCCTGTTGCGCGTGCAGGATTGCGTTCTGCTCTTCGAGCTCTCCGGCTTGACGCGCCGAGGCGGCCTCGAGCTGAATCAGCGTGTCGTTGACTTTGCGGATGCGAATCAAGGCGCGGGGCAGTAAGACTGCGCCGAGCGCGACGATCACGAAGCCGAACGCGCCAGGCAAGAGCGCGCCGTAGAGCCAGAGTCGAGCTCCCATCCGGCTGTTGACGTCGTGAGCGAAGCCGGTCAACCCGTCTTCGACGTCCGCGTCGAACCTCGCTTGAGCCGCAGTCAGGGCCGGGACGGATGCTTGGGCGTCTTTGGCCGATGACGCCAGGGCCAGGCTGTGCGCCGCACGGAGCATGCTCCGGTAATTGGTTTCGAGCGTTTGCCGAGCCTGCCAGGTCGGCTCGGTGCGAACAGCGACGTGAGCCGACTCGAAGCTCTGCAGGTCGGCGTACACCCGGCTCTTTGCGCGGACAAACTCCGCCGGCGAGGATGCCGATGCGACGGCAAGTGCGTCGTCCTTCACCCGCGCGCCGCCCACCGCAAAGTGGCCGGCTGAGACCAGGGTTTCCGAGTCCCGGGCGTTCTCGCGCATCGATCTGTCAAACGCATAGTGCCCGGCAAGCGTGAGCCCGAGGACGATAGCGCAAAGCAGCGCCACCGCCAACACGAGAGTCCGCGCAGGGCGTTCGTAATGCATATTTGACACCACGTCCAACCCCATTTTCGGCAGACTGAGCCCGTCTCTTGAGCTTGATATATCGCTAAATCAATCAAGAAGCTCAGACGAGCGGTGGCGCCCCCGAAAGGATTCGAACCTTCGACAAACGGCTTAGAAGGCCGTTGCTCTATCCACTGAGCTACGGGGGCGAATGGAAAAGTTTACTTGGCGCCGCTCTGCGGAATGAGCTCGAGCAGAGTCACCTCAGGCGGGCAGTTCAGCCTTGAAGGCGGGCCGGTCGTGCCGACCCCACGGCTGACGTAGAGGGGCGTCGGCGCGTCGGGATAGTAGCCGCGAACGTACTTTCGGCCGTTCTTCGTGTGCATCGGCGTGAACCCTCCCGGAAACGTGAATTGCCCGCCATGGCTGTGCCCGCTGATCATGAGCCGAGCGCCACTCGGGAGCCGGTCGACAACGTCCGGTTCGTGCCATAAGACCACGATCGGACCGCCCAACTGCTTGGCTTGTTCCATCGTGGTTTCCGCCCGGTCCCGTCCAAGGTTCGCCGACTCGATTCCGGCAAACGTGATCCCTCCTACTCGGCATGCCTGATTGGTGAGGACCCGGAATCCGAGCCCCTCGCACACGGATACGATTTGGTCGGCGCTTCCTCCCTCGGAATCGTGGTTGCCGAGCGAAACGATCACCGGGAGCTCTGACTCGGCGAGGGGGAAGAGCACCTCGATCAAGAACTCGAGTGCGCCGGGCGACCAGCGGGCGACCAAGTCGCCGGGGATCAGAACAAAGTCCGGCCGCGCCGCTATCGCCATGGCAACCGCCCGCGTCGCCAGCTTGGCGGAGAACCTGTCCCGCACGTGGAGGTCGGCGAGAACGGCCAACTTGACCCCCGAATGCGAGGCCGGCCATCCATGGAGTCGAATCCGCTTGCGTTCCAGGACAAGCCGGTTCGCCTCTACGAGTGCGCCGTACACCAACGTGACGACGCCGGCCGCGCCGAGCAGTAGGATGGCGTCGCGAACCTTCAAGCCGAGCCTTCAGGTTCGAGATGTAGGATGCTCGCCTCGGGCCGACAGAAGAGGCGCAACCGCACGCCCGTCTCACCCACGCCGCGAGAAACGAAGAGCGGGACGGGCGCATCGGCGTAGTACCCCTTCTTGAACTTCCGCGCCAAACTCGGCGTCGTGATTGGAATGCCGGCGGGAAGGCAAATCTGACCGCCGTGCGAGTGGCCCGCCAGCATCAACGAGGCAAAGTCGGGGACAAAGTCGACGCCGTCGGGCTCGTGAAGCACGACCAAAACATCTTGGCGGGCATCGAGTTCGACCAATTTGGCCGGGTCGGTTCGGTTGAAGGTCATACAGTCGAGGCCGAATACGGTGACGCCGTCGACGTCGTGGTGCTCGTTTCGAAGGAGCTCGAAGCCTAGGTCGCGCACCTTGGCGACCACGCGTTCCGGGTGCGAGGCGGCATAGTCATGATTGCCCAACACCGCCACGCAAGGGATGATGCAACTTCGAATCGGCGCGAACGCATCCTCCATCCGGCCAAGGGATCCTCCCCGGCTGCTCTCAACAAAATCGCCGCCGAACACGATCACGTCCGGCTTGGCGTCGATGGCGTACTCGACCGCCTCCCGAGCTACTTTGACGGCATTGTCATCCACAAGATGGGTGTCGGAAAGAAAACCGACCCGGAACCCCTTCCTCGTCCAGCGCGGCAGCCTGAAGGTGTACTCGTTGCACTCGAGCCAACGCGTGGAGTACGTGCCGAGGGCGCCGGCGCTCGCCGCGGTCAACGCGCCCAGACCGGCCGAGCGCAGGAACCCCCGGCGCGAAACGGGTTGGATCACGCGGATGCCTCGATAACCCGACGTGCGATCCCGGGGTTGCCGAACGGCGGCATGAGATAGAGACCCTGGGCAACCGTGCGGATGTAACTGGAGAGCTTTCCGGCTTCTTCCACGCCAATATCCAACGCTCCCGCATCGTCGGCCGCTCCCGATATCCTCTCGCGAAGCCACCCGGGAATTCGCACGCCCGGGACCTCGTTGTGCATGAACTCGGCGTGGCGCGGATTTCGAAGCGGCAGCACTCCGAGCAGGCACGGAACACCGAGATCGGCGCATGCGGAAACGGCGATGTCCGCCGTCTCTCGGTCGAACACCGGCTGGGTATAAACCACGCTTGCTCCCGCATCTACCTTGCGCCGCAGCCGGTCGAGCTCGGCGTCCAAGTCGATCGGGACAGGGTTGAACGCGACCGCGATTGTATAGCCGCACTTCACGCCGATCGAGTAACCGGCCAAGTCGATGCCTTCGTTGAACCTGGCGAGGATCCGCACGAGGCCGATTGCGTCGACGTCGAACACGCTCGTCGCGCTCGGGTAATCGCCCACGTTGGTGGGGTCCCCGGTCACGGCGAGGATGTTTCGAACCCCGAGCGCATGGGCGCCCAACAGGTCGGCTTGAATCGCGAGCAGGTTGCGATCGCGGCAAGAGAAGTGCATCGTCGCCTCCATCCCGATCTGCGCTTGGAGCATGCAGGCGACCGCCGTCGGCGTCATCCGGAGCCGCG
>DATGIR010000306.1:0-2548 GCA_035295605.1 Fimbriimonadaceae bacterium
ATTTTGGAGAGGATCCGGCGGCGGGGCGAGGCTCCGCCCGCCGGCTTTTTTTGTTAGAACCATTCACTGGCATCTGGCCACTAACAAGTAAGAACTCACCACCTGGGAGGATTCGATGATCGGACGGATAGCGCTCTTGTCCCTGGCCGGGGCTTGCCTCGGCCTTGCCACCTCCGGCTGCGTAAACCGCAGCCTTGCCGCCTCACCTCCCGCCGACAGCTCGCGAAAGGTCGAGCTCACGGTGTACAAGGACGACTTTGCGATGGTGCGCGAGGAGCGGCCGGTTAAGCTCGATGCGGGCAACAATCGGCTTCAAATCGCCAACGTCTCCAACAAGCTGGACCCGAGCTCGGTGCTCTTCACCTGGCAGAACCCGGGTTCCGCGGACGTGAGCTCCAACACTTACGACCTGGGGATGCCGAACGGCCGCTCGCTGCTGAAACGATATGTCGGGCAGGAGGTCGAACTCGTTCGGTACGGCCAGGACGGGAAGAAGGGTGAGAAGCTGACGGGCACGCTCGAGGTCGCCAGCGACAACAGCCTCGTGCTGAAGAGCGACGGCAAGTACATCGTCGATCCCGAGGGGACGGTGATCGCGCCGAACCGGCCGGACATCGTGGCGATGAGCCAGCTTTCGGTGGGGGTGGACAGCCGTTCGAAGCAAAGCACGAACCTGGGCGTCGCGTACCTGACGGGCGGGCTCGGTTGGAACGCGGACTACGTGGCGAACCTGGACCCGGCCGGGGACACGCTTTCGCTCGAATGTTGGGCGACGGTGACGAACCACACGGGAATCGCGTTTCCGGAGTCGAAGATCACGTTGGTGGCGGGCTCGCCGAACCGCGCGGTTACGGTCGCCCTCAACGATGCGATGCTGGCGCAAGAATCCTCGGGTCTTCACCGGGAGCCTCGGAGAGCATTCGCCGGGAGCATCGGGCGCTCCGAGGACGCTCATGGCCTCAATTCGGACATGCCTCCCGCAACATCCGGCGAACTCTACGCCTACCCGATCCAACTCCCGGCGACTATCGCCCCGGAGGAAATGAACCGGGTGCGCATGCTCGCCTCGACCCACGTGCCGGTCCACAAGGATTACGCCGTCCGCATCGATCCCTCGAGCAGCTACGGCGGGCGGCCGGCCCGGCAGAACGCGACCCTGACCCTCGACTTCACGAACAGCGAGCAGAGCAAACTCGGCCTGCCTTTGCCCCAGGGCACCGTCCGCGCCTACGAGCCGGATGCGGCGGGCTCGGCGCAGTACATCGGCGCCGCCGACATTCGCGATACGCCGAAGGACCAACTCGTGAGCCTGACGCTTAGCAACGTCTTCGATGTGACGACCTCGACGAAGCTCGTACACGCCAAGCGGCTGGACAAGCGCCACACGCAGGAGGATTATCAAGTCACCTGCTCGAACGAGAAGAAGGTTCCGGTGAAGCTGCGGGTGGTACAGGCCTTTTACGGCGGGTTCTCGGTTCTGAAGGAGTCGGAGAAGAGTAAGCGGCTGAACAACGGCGAGGCGCAGTGGACGGTCACGATTCCACCCGCCGGGCACACCGTGTTGACGTATTCGGTGAGGGTGGGGGGCTAAAAGCGCCCTAAACTAACCGCATGTATGGCCGCCCTTTCCGGCTCGCGCTCGTTCTCGCGGCCCTCGCCGGCGTCCTGCCGCCGGCGAGGGCGATCATGCCGAGAACCTACACCGACGTAGAGCTAGCCAACTGGCCGATCATCGTGGTCGGTTATTGGCCGAAGGCCGAGGTCAAGCCCCACACGAAGGGCACGAATAACAGTTGGGAAAAGTGGGAGTTCCACACCCGGCTTGTCGTCACTCGCGTCATCCGCGGACGATTGGGTGTCGGCAACCATCACTTGCTCTTCGATTTCGGCATCGGGTGGAACAAGGAAGGCAAGGATGTTTCGTCCGCGTCGTCGACGTCAATCCCAGGTGATGTTGACGACGTTTCCAAGCCCTGCATCTGGTTCCTGGAGTGGGCCCGCAGCTGGGACAGCGCAGACCCAGCGTGGTATCTGCACGTCCGGCAATTCCAGTGCGTGCAAGAGACCCGCCTCGCCCGCTACTTCGAGATCCTCCGCCACGCCGACCGGAACACCGCCATCACCGAATGCCTCGCGAGCGCGGACCCGAAGGTGGCGGAGCGGGCGGTCAGGTATGTTGTCGGGCCAGGTCCGCTATGGCCGGAGACGGCGATCGATGGAGGCGCCCCGGGGATTCGTCATGTCTCCTCAAACGTCCCGGAACACTCCCTCCCGCGATACATTCCGTTCCTTCGCCGCATCGCTCGGTCAAACAAGGCGCGGACTCCGGAAGTCGCGGCCGCCGCGCTTGCCGCCGTCGCCGGCCGAGCCGCTTTGCCCGACCTTCGGCGCTTGGCGCAGGCGAAGAACCTCGCAGTCGCCGCGGTCGCGACCGCGTACCTGATCCACTATCACGACTGGGACGACGTGAAGCTCATAAGGTCCGGCATCTACCGCGCCTATGCTAGTCCGCGCGCACCGGCGAACGGATTCGATGAGGTGGGCTACA
>DATGIR010000307.1:0-8541 GCA_035295605.1 Fimbriimonadaceae bacterium
CCGGCAAAGTACGGGCTCTTCGTCAGGTTCGGCGTAAGCTCGGTTGGGACCACGCCGATCGTGTAGGAGCGCCCGGTTATCAGAGTTCGCGCTAGGTGGTTTGGCCGGTAGTCCAACTCGCTTGCCGCCGCAAGCACCCGATCGCGGACGTCCTCGCGCACGGGCCTCGGTCCGCCGTTGAGCGCGTAGCTCACCGTGCTTACCGAAACGCCTAAATGGCGCGCGATATCTTTGATCGTAACCGGCATCGTCGTCGAAACCTTTCGCGAAACGTTTCGCGAACTGGATTATATGACACTTTTCCGCGAAACGCAAGGGGATTTTTCAGGTTGATTCCCTGGCCCGCAGAAGTGCGAGGTTAACGGCTCTTAATACTCGCTTGACACCCGCTTAACACTCCGCCAGTACCCTTCAACCGCCATTCCCGCGGAGGGGAGGGCAATCAACCCGGGAGCCACCATGCGTTTCGCAAACAACCAAAGAGCCTTTACTTTAATTGAACTTCTTGTTGTCATCGCTATCATCGCGATCCTCGCTGCCATCCTGTTCCCCGTCTTTGCCCAAGCCAAGCTTCAGGCGAAAAAGACGGCCGACCTCAGCAACCTCAAGCAGCTCGGGCTTGCGTCGATCATGTACTGCAACGACAATGACGATCTGCTCTATGCCCACCGCGACAACTGCAACCTCTCGGGCGGCACCGGCGCCACGGACCCGTGCCCGGCCTATCTGGACGGCGGCGGCAACGTGATTCCGGATGCGCAGGGCCTCGTCGGTCCCGGAGAGACGGCTGCCTCGGCCCCGTCCGTCAAGCGTTACTTCTGGATGTACAAGCTCCAGCCCTACCAGAAGAATTACGGCCTGTTCAAGAACGGCGCGCTCCAGATCGGCGCCTTCACCGCGAACACGTTGGACAACCAGCACTACCTGAACGCTCCCGGCGCCAAGGGCGCCGACTACGGCGGGCAGAACAGCTACGGTCACAACGACGCCTGGCTCAGCCCGGCTGCCAACTTCGGCGGCGGCGGCGGCCTCCCAAGTCCGGTCAACTACACGGCGGTTCCGCGCGTTGCCAGCACGATCATGATTGTCGATGCGACCTACTACGGTGCTTCGGTCGACACCCAGAACGTGAGCGGCTACACCGTGATCAGCCACCTGAGCACGCCCGCCGGAACGGCCGAGCTGAACCAGCAGACGCTGGGCGGCGCGAGTCCGTTCTATGCCAATTACTGGCAGAACATCGCCGGTGGCACGTGGAGCTACGGCGGCGGCATTCAAACTCCGGCTGCCTCCATCGCGGCGAGCGTCCCGAACTACTTTGCCGGGAAGCCGAACGTTCAGTGGGTCGATGGCCACGCCAAGAGCCTGCCGTACGCGGCAGTCGTCGGCGACATCTGCTACTGGACCACGGACGTGGAAGCCGCTCACCCGGCCTGCGGCGGCTAACGCCACAAGTTAGTGCCCCGGAGCCGTTGGCTCCGGGGCATTCTTGCTTTTGGATGCCGGCTAGCTTTCAAGCCCTACGGGTTCGCCCGCGGGATGCCCATGAAGGACGTGTCCGCCTTCCGCCAGCTCGGCATAGCGCGCGTGCTCGAACCCGGGCACGCCTGCCGCGATCCGGTCCATGACGTCCGACGCGTGGAACGGCGGCGCCGAAGGCTTGAGCCGGATGGCCAACTCTCCAAAGATCTTCCAGCCGGGCTTCGCGTGACCGGGCGGGGTCAGAATCGACCTCATTCGCTGCACCCGCCCCTCGCAGTTCGTGTACGTGCCGTCGCACTCCGCGGGAGCGTTTTGGGGCAAAACGACCGACGCGTAGTGGGCGGCCTCGGCATGTGAATGACCCTGATATACAAGGAAGGGCACGCCTTCCAGCGCGCGCTGCGCCAGATCCTTGTCCGGATAGGAACCGAGCGGATCGGTCCCGACCAACCAAAGAGCCTTGATCGCACCCTTGGCGCAGCCCTCCAGGATCGCGCGGGTGTCCTTCCCGCCGCTACCCGGAACGAGCCCAAGCTCGTGAGCGCCTTGGTCGTTCCCGCCGGTAGCGTAGAGATTGAAGTCGCCCAGGGAGGTGAGGGATTCAACCAACCCGGCGGCGCCCGGCATGTCGTAGATCGACTCGGCACAGACGATGGCCGCTCCCTTCGCCAGGCTCGCCGCCTCGGCGGCGGCATCGGCGCCGAACCCGGCAGCCTTGGAGGCAGCCGCGTCACCGGTGAGCGCCTTGACCGCCTCGGCCTCCTTGCCGGGCTCAAAGCGAAGGACCAGGTGCGCAAACGAGTCCACGTCGGTCGGCTGTGAGGATACGACCACCACTCGGGCGGCGTGCTTCATCCACGCTTTGCGAACGCGCAAGTAGACGATGGGGAGCTCGTCTGCCAGGGAAGTGCCGAACACGACGATGACGGGGGCATGTTCGAGCGCCTGTATGGACGTCGCCGCCCGCTTTGCCGGTCTCGGCGAGAGGTCCCGGGTCATCCGGTAGTCGAAGTTCTTGGAGCCGAGCACGTCCGTGAACAGCTCGCGCAGGCCGAACAGGTCCTCGTTCGAGTTTTGGGGACCGACCAGGGCGGCGACTTCGCCGGACTTGAATGCCTCGGCGATTGCCTGGAAAGCGGCCGGCCAATCCGAGGGCTCGAGCCGGTCGTTTCGCCGGATCAGGACTTGGCTCAGGCGGGACTCGGAGTTGTAGTAGTCGTGGCCGAACTTGCCACGATCGCAAGTCCACTCCTCGTTGACCGCCTCGTTGGCGCGGCCGTTGATTCGGACGACCTTGCCCACGCGGTAATCGAGCCAGATGTTGCACCCGTTCGAGCACTCGAGACAAACGGCCGGCTTCGTCTCGAGGTCCCAGGGCCGCGCTCGGAAGCGATAGTGAGCCGACGTCAGGGCGCCGACCGGGCAGATCTCGATCACGTTGCCGGAGAACTTCGAATCGAACTCGGTGAGCTCGAACGTGGAGGGCTGCATCGAGGCGCCGCGAAAACGGAATGCAAGTTGCCCGTCGCCGGAAATCTCCTCCGTGAACCGGACGCAGCGCCCGCACTGGATGCACCGCTCCAAGTCCAGGACCACGTGCTTGCTCAACGGAAACGCCTTCGGCGCGTGGCGCTTGAGCTCCACGAACCGCGAGGTGGAGGGGCCGTAGAAGAGGGTGTTGTTCTGAAGCGGGCACTCGCCGCCGCGGTCGCATATCGGACAGTCCAGCGGGTGGTTCACGAGCAACATCTCGAGCACGCTCCGGCGATCCGTGTGGATCTTCGGAGTGTCGGTGTTGATGATCAGCCCCTCCGAGCTCGGCAAGGTGCAGGCTGCTTGCGGCTTGGGCATCATCCGCACGGTGCCGTCCGGTCCCTTGGAGCCTGCCTCGACCAGGCACATGCGGCACATGCCGACCGGCTTCATCCGGTCGTGGTAGCAGAAGATCGGGATCTCGACGTCTAGCCGCTTGGCGGCTTCCACCACGAGCTCACCCTTCGGGACCGCCAACTCCACCCCGTTGATGGTGATGTTGACGGTCTGGATTTCGGGTGCGGCGGCCATGGTCTTTCGGCGCCGTGAGTGTACTCCGTCGTGACTCGTGACTCGTGACTAGCGGCGGTGGCGCCGGTGCTTCGCGGGTTTGGGTGGCTCAGGGGCCGGCTGAGGCGGGATGATTTGGGTCACCTCCATCTGGTTGCCGATGTCCATGCTCAACAGCCACTTGCCGTCTCCGGTGAAGCGCACCGGTGAGCCCTGGGTGTCTTGCTGTTCGAGCTTGCCGATTTCCTTGAACGCCTTGGTATCCCAAACGCGCACCGTCCGGTCGTCCGAGCTGCTGGCGGCGACCCGGCCGCTCGGCGCCATTGCGACGTGCAGCACCTGATCCTCGTGGCCTCGCATTGTGCCGAGCCGCGTGGCATTCTTGGGATCCCACAGCACGAGATTGCTGTCCTTTCCCGCGGTGATCAGCATCGTGCCGGCGGCGTTGTAGTCGCAGTCGTAGGCGCCTCCCGCGTTGTTGTTCATCTTGTAGATGATCGTGCCCGTCGGGCTGTAGATTCGGGCCCCCTCGCTCAGGGTGGCGGTGGCGATGATGTTCACGCGAGGCGCAAACTCCGCACCATAGATTCCGCCGCCGTTCGCGTCGATCGTTCGAACGAGCTTCTTGGTCTTGAGGTCGTAGAGTTTGAGGACGTCGTCATTACCGGTGCTGACCAGCATCGAGCCATCCTGATTGAAGCTGAGGTTCTGGATTCCCTTTGTGTGATCGCGGAATTGCATGATCCGCTGGCCGGTCTTCAGATCCCAGACGAAGACCCGGGCCGACTCATCCCCCGTCGCGATGTACCGGCCGTCCTTGCTCCAGGCGCAGGCATGGGGAGGGAACGGGTGTCCGCGAAAGACCTTGATCTTCTTGAGCGTCGCCGCATCATAGATTCGAACCGAGGAATCCATGAACGTCGCGACGAATCGGTGGCCGCCCGGTTCGGCGGCGAACGAAAGCGCCTCGGGCGTTTCGATGCGATGGGTTGGACCAAGCTTGGGCTCAACCGGCGCTTGGCCGAAGAGCGTAACGAATGCCGCGAAAACTACCATCAATCCTCCATGAGCGCCGGCTGGGCGCGAAAAGGAACTTCCTGTTCCCAATCACTTGACGCGCGAAGCGACGCAGCGCTTCTACCGTACCCGAGCCTAGCGAGGGTCCCAGGATGGGCTAGCATCTTTTAAGCAATGATCCCCATCTCCGACTGGACCGTGGACTACCTCGACGGGCGCAGTGCGAAGGCGGTGGACGTGCCGCACGCCTGGCGCCAGGAGCTGGCGGTTTCGGAGGAAGGTCCGGCCCTCTATTCAACGGTTGTCGAAGTGCCCAAGGATGGTGGATGGCTCCTCTTCCACCGGGTCAGCTACGCGGCGGTTGTTGCCATCGACGGCGTCGAGGTCTCGACCCACGAAGGGCTGTGGGACGCGTTCTCGGTCCCGCTACAGGAGTGGGCGGGCAAGACCGTGCCACTCACGGTCAAGGTCACGAAGAACGGAGGGCCAACCTATCCGGTACAGGATGTGGCCAGCGGTTTTCTGCCCTACGTCTTCCACACGTTCGGCGGCATCTACGCGCCGGTCGAGCTCCATCCCGGCTCAACGGACCCTCTTTCGAACGTGGGCGTGCCCGGGCCGCCGCGGATTTCGATCGAGGGCACCAAGCTCTGCCTCGACGGCGAACCCTTCTACATGCGGGGCCTCCTTCACTGGGGCTGGTACCCCGAGCTTGGCCACACGAACCCGCCACCCGACCTGATTCTTCGCGAGGTTCGCGCCGCAAAGGCCCTCGGCTTCAACACCGTCAAGTTCTGCCTTTGGGTTCCACCTCATGCGTATCTCGAGATCCTTGAAGCGGAGGGAATGGTCGCGTGGTTCGAGCTGCCGGTTTGGAACCCCTCGCCGGACGAGGCGACGCGCCGTCGCTTGGCG
This sequence comes from Fimbriimonadaceae bacterium, assembly GCA_035295605.1. Classification (GTDB taxonomy): domain Bacteria; phylum Armatimonadota; class Fimbriimonadia; order Fimbriimonadales; family Fimbriimonadaceae; genus DAIDHV01. The sequence continues at coordinate 5,458 of DATGIR010000307.1, forward strand.
GGCGAGCTCGAATCGATCGTCCGCCAATACCGTCACCACTCGAACATCGTCGCGTGGACGGTCGGGTGTGAGATCGGCAACTCGGCTCCGGCCGCCTTCCGAAGCCGGATGACCTCGCTCGTGCGAAGCCTCACCGGCTGCCCGATGGTTCGCGACGACTCCGGCGGCGCCGAGATGTACGGCGGTGACCCGCGGGAGTACGGCACTTTCTATGACTACCACCCCTACTGCGACCTGCCGTTCTACCCAACCGTGTTGGACTCGCTTCTCCCGGGAGCCCGAGCCGCTCAGCCGGTTCTCCTGGGCGAGTTCAACGACTACGATGTCCATCGCGACCTTGCCCGGCTCCTGGAGGACCACCCCTATTGGGCCAGCGCGATACCGGAGTTCAACGAACTCGGCGTGCGCTGGCAGTACGACTTGCCGGTTGTGCTTCGCGATAGCCGCTTTGCTCACGAGCCCCGCCAGGCGAAGCACGAGGAGCTCATGCGCGCCTCGGTTTCAAAGGGCGACTTCATCCGCCGCGAGGTGACCGACGCGGTGCGCTCGCGCGAGGCGATAGGCGGATACGTGCTCACCGGCTGGCGCGACACCCCAATTTCGACGGCCGGGATGTTCGACGACTGGGGGCGTTCACGCTACGGCCAGTTGAAGACGCTCGAGTGGAACGGACCGGCGAGCCTATTCCTCCTGCCCCTCCGCCGTCCCACCTGGCAGTGCGGCGGCAACCGGCCCGGCTACCTGGACACCGCCAGCGTGTGGGTTGGCCCCTGCCTGTGGAAGTTCGGCGTTCACACGGATCGGCCGCTGCACGGCGGCGGCCTCTGGCGCCTGTCGCGAGACGGTCATATCATCGCCGAAGGGATCATCGAGCCGACCACCGTCGAGGCGTTGCGTCCGATCGAGATCACGAGCATCTTCGTCGAGATCGAGGAGGCGGGCGACTATCTGCTTCACGCCGAGTTCGGTCCCCTCAAGCGTGAATGGCCGATTCACGCGTTTGGAAAGCAAAAGCCGGCGGGCGTCCTCGCCGTCACGGAAGCGATCCGCTCGCAAGCCGAAAACACCGTGGGCATCGAGGTTGTCGGCCCCGCCCAGTTCGATTGGACCGACAAGGGGCCGGCGGTAGCGGTCCTCACCGACGGGGGAACAACCCCGGCCCCGTTCTGGCGCGAATGCGTCTTTCAGTATCGCGACGACGCGGTTTGGTCGAAGCTTGGAATTCGCGACCGGTGGGAGCGAATGCTCCCAATTTGCGGCGACCGGACCTTGGACATGGAGTGGATCAAGGCGCGGACAAAGCGGGATGTCGAGCCGTTGATGGTCCGGATCGACACCAGGACCTACGCGGAGGCGCCGGTTTTGGTCCGGATGGGTCCAGGGCGCTTTGCAACCACCTTGCGGCCGTTCGGCGGTCTCGGCTATCAGCCGCCGGATCTAACCCACAACCCGTCCGGTGCGCAGCTTGTTTACGACCTCTTGCGGTGTAAGTAGCTTTCCAGGAGGGACTTGGCCTTCTGCTCGTCGCCGGGCGCCAGGTTTCCTTCGATAACCTGCTCCAACAAGTAGGTCTTGGCGTGGCCGACCGCGGGCCCCGGTTCCAACTTGAACAACTCCATGATCTGAGCGCCGCTGAGCGGGCTGTCGAGCGTCTCGCGCGGCGTCGCCGCTTGAACCTCCGCGACCCGCTGTCTGATTTGTGAGAGATCGAGCACGCGAACCCCAACTTTCAGGGCCCCCGCGTCGGCCTCGACGAGCGAAAGGAGCCGGGGCAGGTCGTCCCCGAGGTCGCGGATTAGCCGCCGCGCCGCTGCGGCCGTCAGCTCCGGCGAGCTTCCGAGCCGCATATGGTTCTTGACCAGGCGGGCGACCGTCTCCACATCCTCGTTGCTGAACTTAAGGCGTCGCAGGATTTGAGCGGCCAGCTTGGCGCCGAGCACCTCGTGGCCGAAGAAGCGGGTGTTACCGTTCGCGTCGATCGTTCGCGTGGCCGGCTTGCCAACGTCGTGGAGGAGGGTCGCCAACGTGAGCAGCGGGTCGCCGGGCACGACGTTCCGAACCGCGGCCAACGTGTGCTCCCACACGTCCAGGTGGTGGTAGTTTCCTTGCTCGACGCCGCGCATCGCCAATAGCTCGGGGGCGAACTCGGCCAGCAACCCGGTTTCCATAAGATCGGAAAGCGCATCGGCGGCCGTCGCGCGCTCGAGCATCTTCATGAACTCGGCCGCGATCCGCTCTGAGCTGATCACTTGTAGCCGAGTGGCTTCGGCACGAATGGCTTCATAGAGTCCCGGAGCAGGTTCGAAGCCGAGCTGCCATCGGAATCGGATCGCCCGGAGCATGCGGAGCGGGTCGTCGCGAAAGGTCCGGATCGGATCGAGGGGGGTCCGCAGCGTCTTTGCTTCAAGGTCCGCCAAGCCATGGCCGAGTGGGTCCGAAATGGCGCCGCTGTGGAGATTCCGGAGGATCGCGTTGACGGTGAAGTCTCGCCGCGCGGCATCCTCCTCGAGCGTTGCCGGCTCGACGTGAGGCTTGCGGCTATCGGCCTCATACGACTCGCGCCGCGCGGTGACGAACTCGAGGCTCATTCCCTCGATCGCAACCATCGCCGTTCCGAACCGGGGGTAGGTCACAGGCTGGTGATCGGTCAGGCCTTTGGCATGGAGCATCTCTGCCAACTTCGGCGCGTTCCTGGTGGTGACGAGGTCGGCGTCGTTTCCCGGGGTCAATCCGAGGAGTTCGTCGCGCACATACCCGCCCACGAGATACAGGTCGCCCTCATACTCGGTGCCGACGGTCGCCTTGCGGACGACTTCGAGGGCGGACTCCATGCCGCGAGTTTACGCGGCCCGGCTAGCCGAGAAGGCGTTCAAGTTCGGGCACAAGCCGGTCGTCGTCCTTGAGTTCTGCCAAGCCCTCCGCGACCCGGAGAATGAGGGCCCGGTCAAGCGTCTTGCCCTGGCGTTCGATGACCTTTTCGATATCGGCCCAGTCTTGAAGGCGCCCGGCGAACGCCTTCATAAGAATCAAGTCTTCCGCGCTGACGACCCGGAGCTTCACGCCTTCCGAAAGCGTTTCGTACGT
>DATGIR010000308.1:0-14385 GCA_035295605.1 Fimbriimonadaceae bacterium
ACCCATGACCTCGTCGGCTTCATCTCGAAGTGACATAACCCGCATCATCATGTTCGAGAATTCACCCTGTAACTGGACTTCCGAGTCGACGCCTTCCAGCGCCTTCAGGTGTGCCGCAATCGCTGGATCCGATGGATCGTCGGTCTTGAAAATATCATAGATGGTCTTGCCGACGTCCCAAGTAACCCCGCAGTGGGTCGAGGGAAACTCACCGTTCGCGAGGATATGAATCGCCAGCTCTCGATCCGTCGCCCAAACTGTGGACTTGATTTGAGCCATCGCGAACCTAAAAAGGGCGATGGCTGCCCGCACCTCGAGGACACCGCGTTCTTTCTCGGCGACCATGTCGGCAAGGATCCTCCGATCACTATCTGCTTCCCGCAACGCTCTTTCAGCGCGGTCCTTGATCACGCGGGCAACCGTTGCGGTGCGACCGCCGCCACCAACCTTTAATTTGATGCGAAGCCAATAGGTATTCACCGTCCCGACGCTCAAACCCAACCGGTGGGCGATCGCCTCGTTTGTACAACCCTCGACGCACAATTCGACGATTTGCTGTTCACGCGGGGACAGTTCCTTTACTACGGTCGGCAGATCATCGAGCCCAGAGACGCCTCGGTGCTCGGCTTCGGGTTCCTGTTGGATCCTCATTTCCAATCGCTTTCCGAAATCTGGAAGCGGAGGACGATGCACGTGACTACCACACCGGCCAACTCTCGCTTCTGAATCCAACTCGTGTGTTTGGTACTCAATTGCTTGAAACATGGTCTCCTCGTTCTAAACATGCTGACTTTCAAAAGCACGCCTTGCTTCGACTGGCTGGTCGGCCTCGACTTATCAGTCCCGGAACCGTCAGTATCGGACGCCAGGCGTATGAAACGCGGTTGCGAATTCGCAATTGGCGCAAGAAACCCGTAAGAAACGAATCTCATGGATGCTCGTGAACTCGAGTCTCGCCGCAACTCTTAGACCCGCGAAGAACACTGCTTGGCGGTTCCCGGACGCCCCGCCCATTTGGCCTTCCGGACGAAGCGACTAGCTTACGGCGACTTCTTGCGGCGCACCGCTTGTTCGGCATTCTTACGACACTCGGTAGCGATCGCATTGATTTCTTATTTGCCAGGAACTTGCGAGGAGAGGCTGGAGCGAGAGGTCGCGCAAGCCATCGCCGTGTACATCGATGCAATCAACCTGAGCACAACACCAACGGCTTTGGTGCCGCCAGTTCGCGTGCGACCAGTGGCCGGAAAGGGCGGTGCTGGTAAGCGCACCCCTTGCCGACAGCGAGGAGGCGAGTGCCAAAAGGTTCGGGCGTCTACGGGAACCAGGCAGCCAGCGCCCCGGCAACTAGCTCGTGCCCTGCCCGGTTCGGATGGTTGACTTGCGACATCAGGTCCCTTAGCGGGGTGCCGCCGGCCACTTTTGCTTTGAAGAGGCCCAGGCTATCGACAAGAGCGAGGCTGTGCGACCTCGCAAGCTCGCGCACCTGGTCGGCGTGCTCATTGATAGGGTCGCCGGGATCATCGAGCTTCGCCGATTGGTCGGGGGTCGGCGTGAGGAGGATCAGCTTGACGTGCGCCTTGCCGGCTTGTTCGATCATCTGTTCCCACGCCTGCCGCGCTCTGGCCAGGCCGATCCCTCGGTCGTTGAGCGCGTAGTCGATCGTCACGACGTCCGGGTGCTTCGCAACCACGTCGGCTGCAAACCGTTTGGAGCCCTGCTCGGAGTTCTCGCCGCCGATTGCAGTGACGATCACGTTGATCACCGAGTGAGGGAACCGCTTGGCGAGCGCCTGATGAAGCAAGTAGGGATATGCTCCGAACGTGTTCACGGCCGGGGTTTGGAAGTAACCGGCGGGAACGCTGTGGCCATGGCAGACGATGTTCACCGTTCGGTTGTTCGGCCAATCGGTTCGCATCACCTTGGTGAGGTCGGCGAGGTAGGTGGCGGGGTCGGCTTGAGGTGCCGCTAAGGCCAAGGCGAGTGCGAGCGCGCCGATCACGGCCGATTATGCGCTCGCCTGCCATGTTTCCAAACTGGTCACCCGTGTCTCCGGAATGGACAGTTCAAACACTGGAGCCTCCGACGAGATTCGAACCCGTGACCTCTTCTTTACCAAAGAAGTGCTCTGCCCCTGAGCTACGGAGGCGATTGGATCGGGTGGTGGGCAGAGTAGGATTCGAACCTACGTAGGCTTCCGCCGACAGATTTACAGTCTGTTCCCATTGGCCACTCGGGCATCTGCCCAATCCTTGCCAGGCGGGAGATTCTACCATCTGTGGGGATCGGGGAGCGGTGATCGGTGACCGGGGATCGGTGACCGGGGAGCGGTGACCGGGGAGCGCGGTGAGTTAGACTCCGCGCATGAATCCGCTCGACGCCCTCGCCAGCAACTCCCAACAGGTGAACGATAGCCTGCTCCGCAACTATGAGGCGATGCCGGAGGAGAAGCGGGACTGGCGGCCGCTCGACCTTGGCCGCTCCGCCCTCGACCAACTACGGGAGTGCGCGGTGGTGAACGGCTGGGCAGCCGAGATCCTGCGGTCAGGCGCGGTGCCGAAGATCGACTTCACCAAGGAGAACGAAGCGTTGAGCGACCCGCACGCGGCGATCGCCGCATTTCGAAGGAATTCCGGCGCGCTGACCGATGCGATCAGGAGTCTAGCTCCAGAGAGCTTTGGCAACCAAGTCACCCTGCCTTGGTCGAAGGAGCCGACAACCCTTTTCGAATGCACACTGCTCGGTTATTGGAACAGTTCCTATCACCTGGGCCAGATCTCGTTTATCCAGACCTTGTATGGGGATAACGAGATGCATTAGACGTTCAGGGTTCCAGAGTTCTAGCTCCCCGTACCACCCTGCACACGTTTGCAAAAGGGGAGCGACCGGAGGCGTATGAAGAGCGTATGCGAAAAATCATGTTTGCTTCCATGCTTCTAGCAACGGGTGCCCTCATCGCCGCCGGCTGCAGCCAAGAGTCGCAGTCTGACGCGAAACAGGCGGGGCAGAACGCCGGCCAGGCCATCAAGAAGGACCTCGACACGGCGAGCAAGGCCACATCCAACGATCTGGAGAGCGCAAAGGTTCAGCAAGCCCTCAGCGCCGCATCCGGGCTAATTACGAAGGATATTCACGTCGATTCCGATACGATCGCCAAGACGATTACGCTTTCGGGCCTGGCTCAGACGGCAGCTCAAAAGGCTCAAGCGATCAAGATCGCGACCGGGATTGCGGGGACGGAATATAAGGTCATCGACAAGCTCAACGTTTCAGCCCCGGATAAGAAGGTGTAGGTCCGGTCCCAGGGTTCTAGGGTTCCAGGGTTCCAGGGTTCCAGGGCGCCCTCACCCGGTTCCCTTCGGTCACCGCCTCTCCCGAGGGGAGAGGAGACCGGCACGAGGAGACTCGCAAGAGGCGACGGCGCTGGGGCGGTATCGTGGGCTCATGCGCCTCGAAGAAAGCAGCGCCGGGCGTAACCGGCGCCTACGATTCCTGAGCAGAGCGACGATCTTTGCCTGTCTCTGCCTCGCTTCGCTCTCGGCACTGGCCCAGGAGCGGATCAGGGACGTCATCTACCTCAAGCAGGGCGGGTGCGCGTTCACGTTCGACGTGTTCAAGCCGGCCAACCCGAACCACAAGGCTATCGTGTGGATCGTCAGCGGCGGGTGGTTTTCGAACCACGAGGGGATCAACCCGGACCTCGCCAAGCCGATGAACGACGCCGGCTTCACCGTCTTCGAGATCGTGCACGGCTCGCAACCGAAGTTCCAGGTCCCGGAGATCGTCAAACAGCTTCAACACGCGCTCCGGTTCATCCATGCCAACGCCGGAACCTACGGCATCGACCCGAACGCGATCGGGGTCACGGGGATGAGCGCCGGCGGGCACCTATCGCTCATGCTCGGCGCGCTCGAGGACAACGGCGACCCGAATGCGAAGGATCCGGTGGACAAGGAGAGCGACAAGGTCGGGGCGGTGGTGGCGTTCATGCCGCCGACCGACATGCTGAACTGGGGCGCGGACGGGGTTGTGCCGTGGAAGATCCCGGTGATGGCGGTCTTCATGCCGGCCTACGGGATCACCAAGGATACGCCCGAGGACACGCTCGTCAAACTGGGCCGGGAGTGGTCGCCGATCTACCACATCGGGCCGGGGTTCCCGCCGACGCTGATCGTGCACGGGGACAAGGACGGCCTGGTGCCGCCGCAGCAGGCGCACAAGATGGATGAGGCGCTAGACGCGGCGAAGCTTGAGCACAAGCTGCTGATGGTCCCCGGCGGAGGGCACGACGGGAAGACGCTGCAGGGCGGGTTTCAGCAGATGCTCGAGTGGTTTGGGAGTCATTTGAAGGCAGGATAGCAGGGAGGACAGATCCCGCAGGCGAGGGAGTCGGGGTTTCCGTGCGAGTCGAAACCGACCGCGATCAGGTGGGCGCCGGGGGACGGCTGGCGGTAGAAGACGAGCTCACGCGAACCCTGTTTGACGGCTTCCACAAACTGGGCGGTCCCAGCATCGACCCAGATCAGCTCGTTCGCCCACCACGCGGCCTCGTTGGAGAGGGCGGCGTGAAGTCGCTCGCCGACGGTGTCGGCCGAGATCGAGCCCGCTTTCAACTCCGACACAAGACGAGTCAGCGCCTGCAGCCGGGAAGGTTTCGGGTCGGGAACCGGGTCGAAGGCAGGCGCCGAAAAGCCGGGAATCAAGAGCGAAGCAACCATCTCGCCGCCCCATGGCCGCATGAGCCAGCCGCCGAAGTTGGTCAGAACCACGATCGTCATGCGCAGATCGATGAAGCGGGTGAGCTGGGCTGACGCGTCGTCCCAGCCGCCGGCGTGCTTCTCCATCCGGTGGCCGTGGAGGGCGCCGACGTTCACGCCGAGCCCGTAGCCCCCGGCGTTCCAGGGCGGCCGGGCGAGGTCGCCGGAGGCCAACCGGCCGGGTGTGAGCATAGCTTCCCTGCTTTCGGGGCTGAGAACCTCGCCGTTGAACAGGGCGGTCGACCACCGGTTCAAGTCGTCGACGGTCGAGATCAGCGCGCCGGCGCCCCCGGCTTCCACCGGCAGCTTCGGCCCGTTCTCAACCGTGTCGCCGACCAGCCGGTAGCCGCGAACCCGGTTGGGAACGATCCCGCCGTGGTTCGCCTGGGTGTTCTTCATTCCCAGCGGCTCGAAGATACGCTCGCGCAGGAAGTCGAAAAACGGGCGGCCGCTCGCCGCGGCGACCACCTCGCCGAGCAGGCAGTAGGCCAAGTTGGAGTACTCCCACGCTTCGCCGCGGCCGCGGAAAACGCCGGAGGCGGCCCGCCCAAGCACCTCGGCGTTCCATTCGGGCGCGGCGAGGTCGACCTTGTCGTCGTTGATGCCGCTGGTGTGGTGGAGCAACTCGCGGAGCGTGACCGTGCTCCACTTGGCGGGCATGTGGGGCAGGTGCTTGGAAACCGGATCGTCGAGACACAGCTTCCGGTCCTCCTGAAGAAGCAGGAGGGCGGCGGCGGTGAACTGCTTGGTGATCGAACAGATTTCGAAGACGCTCTCGCGCCGCATCGGCACGTTCTGCTCGAGGTCGGAGGCGCCGTAGGCTTGGACGAACTCGGGTTCGCCGTCCCGATAGACGCCGAGAACCAAGCCTGGAAGCCGGTACTCCGCCATCTGCGCCTTAGCCCAGGCGTCCAGTCGCTCAGCCGGATTCACTTCGTGGGACTATACAGTAAATGCAATCTTGACGCCGGAGGGACGAATATTGACGACGCCATGACGCCCTGCGCGCACGTCTTTTAGTCTACGATTCAGGTTGGATTGTTATGAAAATTAAGCCGGCAGGCAAAATCGTCATTCTCATCCTCGTCCTCGGCGTCGTGGTCGGCGGATACCGTCTGCTGACGGGCGGCGGGCTTCTCAGCAAGTTCATGCCGGGCGAGCAGGCGGCCTCCTCGCAGGTGCCCGGCAAGGCGGACCTGCCGCAGATTCCGGGTTCGGCGCAGCCGGCGCCGATCGGGAACATGGCGATGCCCAGTACGAACCCGGCCGCGGTGAACGCTCCCGAGATTCGAATGCTCTGCTACGCATGGAATGCCCAGATGGGGCTGATGTTCGCGAACGGCGGACCCAAGACGACGGCCAATTCGTTGATGCAAAAGAACAACGTGAACCTCTCGCTTGGGCGGCAGGACGATAACGACAAGCTGCAGGCGGCGATGGTGGACTTCGCAAACCACCTGCACAAGGGCGAGACGCAGCCGACGGCGGGCGCCACCTTCGTGATCATCATGGGCGACGGCTCGGCGACGTTCCTCAAGGGACTCAACGACAACCTCGCCAAGCTCGGCGCCGACTACAAGGCGAAAATCGTCGGCGCGACCGGCTTCAGCCGGGGCGAAGACAAGTTCATGGGCCCTCAGAGCTGGAAGGACGACCCCCACGCGGCGATGGGCGGCGTGGTCGCGGGCGTGATCCGAGACGGCGACTGGAATATCGCCCAGAAGTGGCTCAGCGACAACAACCTGAAGACCAACCCGAACGAGAAGACCTACGATCCCGACGCGCTGAACTGGGTGGGCGCCAGCGACTACATCGACGCCGGCACCAAGTACATCGCGGGCTACAGCGAGGACCGGCCGGTGGTACACAACGGGAAGCCGACGGGCGAGAAGAAGCACATCATGGTTCAAGGGGTGGTCACCTGGACGCCGGGCGACGTGAACGTGGCCGAGCAGAAGGGCGGGATCGTGCCGATCGTCTCCACCGCCGACTACTCGGCGCAGATGCCGGCGGTGATCATCGGCATCGACAAGTGGTGCAAGGCCAACCGAGCCGAGGTCGAAGGGATGCTGCAGGCCATCTGCCGGGGCGGCGATGCGGTGAAGTCGAGCTCGCAGGCGCTGAATCTGGCGGGCGCAGTCTCGGCCAAGGTCTATGGCGAGAAGGACGCCGACTACTGGGTTCGCTACTACAAGGGACTCGACGAATCCGACGCGAAGGGAACGATGGTGCATCTGGGCGGCTCGGCGGTGAACAACCTCGAAGACAACGTCATGCTCTTCGGGCTCGCCCCCGGTTCGGCCAATACATTCGCGGCGACCTACCGCGTCTTCGGGGACATCGTGAAGGCGCAGTATCCGAACCTGGTTTCCTCGTACGCACCGGCGAACGAAGTCGTCGACACCTCCTATCTGAAGGACCTGATGGACCAAGCGCCGGCGGAGCAGAAGCCGAAGGAGACGTCCAAGCCGATGGTGAACATCGCCAACGAAGGCGCGACGATCAGCTCACGGCCCTACAACATCACGTTTGCGACCGGCCAGGCATCGTTCACGCCGGCAGCGAAATCGACCTTGGAAGAACTGCTCCGCAGCCTCCTGGTGGCTAGCAACACGGTGGTGGAAATCCACGGCCACACGGACAACCAGGGAACGATGGACTCGAATCAGAAGCTCTCCGAGCGGCGGGCGTTCGCGGTGAAGAACTGGCTCGAGAAGAACGGCCAGCGCAACTTCGAGGGGCGCATCAAGGTGTTCGCCCACGGGCAGACCGAGCCCCTGGTGCCGAACGACTCCGAGGCTGGACGCGCGAAGAACCGACGGGTAGAGATAAAGATCAAACGGGTTAACTCGTAGCTGCCATGGGCGCAGCACCCGCGTCAGAAGTCCCGCCCGGCGGCAGCCCTCCGCCGGCGGCTCCTGCGCTGAAGCCGAACGTGCGGCACGGCTCACTTCGGCACGCCTTCACCCCGAACAAGGTCCTCTCGCCCTCGGCGATGCAGATCATCGTGGTGATGGAGATCATCGCGTTTCTGGTGCTTTGGTCTTTCTCCCCGTGGCCGATCCTGCCCCATCCAGCCGAAGTTTTCGGGGCATTCCGAGGCCTGTGGACCAAGCAAGGATTGGGGCCGGCGCTCGTTTCGAGCTTCACCTTCAACGTCGAGGCGCTGTTCTACTCCACGCTGATCTCGCTGGCATTCGGGTACTTGAGCGTGCTGCCGGCGATGCGGCCGATCGTGGCGGCGATCAGCAAGGGGCGGTTCCTGAGCCTGGTCGGCTTCTCGCTGCTCTTTCTCGTCGTGCTGGGGGGCGGACACACTCTGAAGCTGGCCCTGCTCGTGTTCGGCATGACGGTGTTCTTCCTGACCTCGATGGCCTCGGTGATCCAGGAGATTCCGCGCAGCGAGTTCGACTACGCCCGCACGCTGCACATGAGCGAGTGGCGGGTGGTATGGGAGGTCGTTATCCTCGGCACCGCCGACAAGGCGCTGGAGGTCATGCGCCAGAACGCGGCGATGGGCTGGATGATGCTGACGATGGTGGAGACGATCGTTAGGGCCGAGGGCGGCGTCGGCGTGCTGCTCATGAACAACGAGAAGTACATGAAGCTCTCCGAAGTGTTCGCGATCCAGCTCGCGGTGCTTCTGGTCGGCCTGTTCCAGGATGCGGGCATCGGGTTGATCCGGCGCTTCCTTTGCCCCTACGCGTACCTCACGATCGAGCAAGCCAAATGAGCGACAAGCCGTACTACGAAATGCGGGAGACGCTCCTCAAGGCGGAGGGCGTGTCGCTCCATTTGGGTGGCAATCCGATCCTCCGAGACGTGAACCTGGACCTTAAGAACATCGCGCGGCCGGGCATGACTCAGGGGCAGATTGTGGGGCTGCTCGGGCCCTCGGGAATGGGCAAGACCCAGCTCTTTCGAATTCTGAGCGGGCTAAACGTGCCAGACGTGGGGCGAGTGACGCTCAAAGGCGACGTCCCGGTCTCGCCTGGGCGGGTCGGGGTCGTGGCACAGGATTATCCGCTGCTGATGCACCGGACGGTGATGAGCAACATGCTGGTGGCGGGGCGCCGAGCCGGGCTGAGCGCGGAGGCGGCGACGGCCAAAGCGAATGAAGTGCTCGACCGCTTCGGGATCCAGGAGCACGCCGACAAGTATCCGGCCCAGCTTTCCGGTGGCCAACGGCAGCGGGTTTCCATCGCCCAGCAGCTCGTTTGCAGCGACCATCTGCTGCTGATGGACGAGCCATTTTCCGGGCTGGATCCAAACGCGCTCACGGCGGTCTGCAACTTCCTGGTCCACACCGCGCAGACCGACGAGTTTCTGTCGTTCATCGTCGTCACCCACGATATCGAGTCCGCAGTCAGGATCTGCGACACGCTGTGGCTTCTCGGACGGGAGCGCGACGAGAAGGGCAACCCGATTCCGGGGGCGAACATCCGAACGACGGTCAACCTGATCGACTGCGGCCTGGCGTGGCACCCGGGCATCGAGGAGAAGCCCGAGTTCTTCGAAAAGGTCAAGGAAGTCAAGGCGCTCTTCGCCTCGCTATAGGCTCGGCCATACTCTAGGCTCATTCCGGTGAACTTCGATCCCAGCAACCCCCAATACCGGAGCGTGCGTTCCCGCCTTGCCCAGGCCTTTCAGGAGCCGGCGAACGTGGTGGGCCTGGCCGGCATGTCGGCCCTGGCGCTTGCGCTGCTGAACCCGATTCCGGTGCTGTGCGCGGTGGTCGCGGAGGCCGCCTATCTGCTCTTCGTGCCCGATACGGCTTGGTTCACCAAGCGGATGGAGTCGCGCTTCGACGCCGAGGTGCGCGCGCATCGGGAGCAGCTCAAGAACAAGGTGTTCCCTAAGATCCGGGACGAGATTCTCGAGCGCTACAACTGGCTGGAGCAGGCGCGTGTCCAGATCGAGCAGACCTCGACGGTCCAGGACAAGTGGTTCCGGGAGGCGCTGCGAAAGCTCGACTTTCTGCTGGAGAAGTACCTGCAGTTCGCCGAGCGGGAGTCAGAGTATCTGGCCTACCTGCTTTCGCTGCTGCGGGAATCGTTCGGAAACCTCTCCCGCGACGAGATTCGCGACCTGCCATCGCTGGCCCGGTACAAGGATGCGTACGTGCCGCCGCACGAGGTGAAAATCTCTCAGCAGGATGTGCAGGCGCTGATCGACGCGATTCAGAACCACTACGAAGGCGAGATCAAGACCCTGACCGACAGCAGCGCGACCGAGCAGGTGATGGCGACGCGGGACATCCTGACCAAGCGCATGCAGGTGCTCACGCGGCGCAAGGAGTTCATCGTCCGGCTGAGCGACATGATGGTGAACCTGCGGCACCAGATGGAGCTGATCGCGGAGACCTTCGGGCTGATCAACGACGAGCTGCGGGCCCGCTCGCCGGAGCAGGTGCTGGCGGACATCGACGAGGTTGTGAACCAGGCGACGTCGCTGACGGATGCGTTGGACTCGATGACGCCGGCAGATCAGGTTGTCAATTAGCTTGCCCCCATCCCGCCTACGGCGGACTTCCCCCGCGACGCAGGGGAAGAGTTCATACTTCGGTGGTCCATGAGCCTCAAGAACGTCTTTCAAAAGGCCGCCGGGCTGTTCGTCGAGTTGCCGGACCAGCCGGCGCCGGTATTCGATCCGAGCAGCCTTTCCGACCCGGGACCGGTAGCGCCGCCCCCGAGCAAGCCGCGAACGGTGGAGGACGTGGTGAAGGACGCTCCGGGGCCGAACCTGGACGAGATCAAGACGCCGCCGGAAACGGCGAAGTCGCCGCCGGTTAGCGCGGATGGGATTCCGGACTTCAAGGCGATCTACGAAAAGTCGGGCGTGCCCGCGGTTTCGTTCGGGGCGGAAGAGGCGATGCAGGTGATCGGCTCGCTACCGGCCGACCTGCCGATCGACGTGAAGCGAAAGACGGTGGGGGCGACGCTCAGCGCGATGGGCAAGGCGATGGGAGTCACCACCGACTCGGTGGTGGCGGATGCCTCCCGGAAAATCGCGGCGCTGCACTCGTTCACCGAGCAGCTCACGGCCCAGACGAACCAGTACCAGGCGATGATCGAGCAGAAGATCGCGGACCTGAAGAAGCAGATCGCCGATTGCGAAGCCATGCACGGCGAGGCGTCGGGGAAGCTGGACACGGTGGTCAAGGCGTGCCAGGCTGAGGCGGCGAAGGTCGAGGACGTGCTGGAGTTCTTTACGCACGACGCCCCGCCAAGCAAACTGGCCTGACCGGGAAATCCCGGTCAGGCCAGTTTGCGAGGTTGGAGGTTCGAGGCTAGTTCTCTACCAGAACCACGTTGTAGGGTTGGCCGTTGCCGCTCTGGGGAACGCCGAAGCAGAACAGCATATACTTGCCGTTCACGCGGTTGATCGCAGCCACGAGATTCTCAACGCCGCCGGTCGTGGTGATCGAAACCGTCACCTCGCCCGGGTTGGGCTGACCGGTGAAGGTCACCGTCACGCCCGAGCCGTTGTCGGACGTTCCCGTCTCGACGCCGGTCGGGTTGGCATAGCCCTGGCCATGGAGGGTGCCATCGCCGTTCGGCGTGACCGCAACGCACTGCGTCTTGCCCTGGTTGATCAGGAAGCCGCGGAACGAGCGGGTGCCGAGGTCGGCGAGGTCGACGTTGGCAGCCGGCTGGATGACGCCGATGACGCCGCCGTTGCTGGGGCCGTAGTCGAGCACGCAGACGCCGGAGGGCGTCATCGCGCCGGTGGCGGGATTGTTGCCGGTATCGGTCATCATGCCGCCGTTGCCCACGAAAGTGGAGGGGCCGTCCGCCAGCGCGGTGCCGTTGATGGCGAAGCGCTTGGAGGTACCGGTGTAGGTGTTGCCGCTCACGTTGAACGTGACGTGGCCGAACGCTTGGTCGGTCGCCGGGTTGAACGTCGCGCTAGGCACTTCTACGAAGTTGAAGCTTACGACGGGGCCCGCCGGGTTGCCGCCGAGGCTGGCCGCGACGATGGGCGGCTTGGTGTCGGCGCCGGCGGGCTTCAGCACGAGCGCGGTGCCGGGAAGCTCCAGCGCGTACGCCGACTGGCCGGCCGCCACATTGGGATCGTCCGTCGAGGAGACGGTGAGCTTCAAGAAGCCCGTTGACAAGACCGACTCGGTGCCGGAGTAGTGAAGCCCTTGGGTCTGATTGGTCGCGGTGAACGTCGTACCGGTCAGTTGCCAAGACCAGACGTCGCCGGGCCCTTCCGTGCCCAGGTAATTCCGCAGCGAAGGCGAGGCCGAACCGCCCGAAAGCGTTCCGGTGCCGCCACACCCCCAGAGCACCACTAGCAAGCTTGAAATTGCAGCTAATTTGCGCATAGGCGGGTTGTTCCGTAGTAGTGCGGGGTACCGGCTGGTAGGTTTGCGGGGATTGGGTGGGAGAGATTAGCCGTAGGCGCCGCGGCGGTTGGCGTCGAGCATGACGGGGATGGCGGCGAGGCGGGCGATAGGAGTCCAGAAGATCGCCATGAGAACCAGAAGAGGCGTCGGCGCGAAGATCTGGAGATCCCTGAACCCGAAGAGCTGGCAGATCGGGCTTTGGCTCGTTTGGATGGCGGACAGGACGCCGAAGACGCCCAGTGCGACGAGGACCCACGCCGTGCAAAGCAGGCCGATACCCGCCGGCCCCATGAGGCGGCGCGCTAGGAGCGCTCGGATGGCCAGGAACGCGGCCAGGGCCTTTCCGGCCAGCCCAAGGCTGAAGAACCAGTAGAAGGTGGTTAGGTTCATGCCTCCCCGGTTCGCAATGCTGATCGTCGCGATCGCCAGGATCGGCCCGGCGTAGACGACGGCCATGTAGCCGTAGGCGATCCACGGCTTTCCGCTCAGGCTCGCGAACTGACCGACGGTGTAGTTGCGGAGGGTGATCGCGTAGAGAAGCGCGAGGTAGAGCAGAAGCACCGTCCAATCGTCTGCCCGAACGTGGGTTAGAAGCATGCCGATGGCCGGACCATGAGGCGTTTGGCTGAAGGTGTTCGGGTCGTAGAGCGAGCCCGGAAGCAACAGCCACAGGAAGCACGTCAAGAGCACGAGGCCAAACGCGATGCTCGCGCCACGTAGCCGGGCTCGAAGGCGGGCGACCGCCATCTCCAGGCTCGTCAGGGGCCGAGTCGCGATGAAGGCGGGGACGGAAAGGGCTCCGGCGCGCGCGCCGGACACCCAGACGGCGCCGCCGAGAATCCAGGCCACGAAACCTGCTCCCCGTAGGAGCGCGCCCATGTAGACCGAAACGTACGCCAGGAGACATACCAACAGGCTGCTGCTGGGCGGAGTGTAGGCCGTGCGCTCGTCAAAGAAGAGCGGAACAGAGGCGGCGACACAGAGGACGAAGACGACGATCGGAAGGATGAGCCCGCCGCGGCGCCACTCGTACCACCGCTGGGCCACGCCGGGGTTAGAGAAGGGCGGCCTGAGTCTGACTTCCCTGTCGAGGACTTCGCGCTTCACCCGGATGGGCTGCGAGGAACTGCGCGCGGTGGCCACGCCCTGGACCGCCAGGCCGTATGCGCCTCCGGCGATGGCCAGGAACGCGATCGAGAGGACAGCGACGCTCAGGTTGAAGGGGTTCCCGGCGCCAAGGTAGATCAAGCCGCCCATGAGGGCGAGGGCCAGAAATACCCGGGCGGTTGGGAAGCGCATCGGCGACCAGAAGAGCGCCTGGAGGGAGGCGAGAATCGCGACGAGCATGCACGCGGGCCACACCACCGGCGCCTTGACGGGGTCGGCGTTCATGATGAGCCCGGCGAGGTACATCCAGCCCAGCGCCAGAGTGACTCCGCCGTAGAGCATCGGCCAGAGAACGAGCTCGCGGGTCTTGATGGGGAGGATGAAGAGGTGGTTGGGGTAGCCGGAACCAGGCGCGGTGATGTCGGCCTCGGGCTGGGTGAAGATGGCGGCCACGTACAGGAGGCCGAAGAGCATCCAGATCGAGCAGCCGGCGATTGGGCCCGTGCCGATACCTGGGATGTGGCGCAGCCCGAGCAGGGCCAACATTCCGACCGCGAGCAGGGATAGGCCCAGCCGGTGGCGCTGAACGACGTGCCAGCCGAGGCCGTAGGCAACCGGTCTCAAGCCCGGTCCGCTCCGACGGGCGCGCCGACGCGGGCGACGAAGATTTCGTCGAGGGAGGGATAGACCTGATCGACGATCTTGGCGCCGGTCACGGCGACGGCGGCTTCCATCTGGTTCGGTTCGCCGGACCAGACGGTGGTCCACTCGCACCCCTCGCCGGCCCAGCCGAGGGCGCCGGCCAAGCGTGGCGGCTGTTCGGACGGATCGCTGAGGCGGAGGGTGATGCGGAAATGGGTCTCTTTGATCGCGTCGAGGGTGTCGCAGAACAAAACGCGGCCGGCGCGGATCATGGCGACGTAGTCGGAGACCTGCTCGACCTCGGAGAGCAGGTGGGACGAGAAGAGGACGGTACGCCCTTCGTCGGCGATGGTGCGGATGATGGCGCCGAGGATGTCGCGTCGGACGATGGGATCGAGGCCGGAGGAGGGCTCGTCGAGCACGAGGAGCTCGGGCCGGTAGGCGAGGGCGACCATGAGGCCGGCGCGGGCGCGCTGGCCCTTGGAGAGGCTGCGAAGCTTGGACTCGAGCTTGAGGCCGAACTCGGTG
>DATGIR010000309.1:0-4706 GCA_035295605.1 Fimbriimonadaceae bacterium
ACACCCGGTACAGCACCACCGGCGCCAGCGTGTTGCGCAACACCCAGCCAGTCTATTGCCAGTCGTTGGTAGGCGAGATCGCGGTGGCGCACAACGGCAACCTGATCAACACCGCCGAGCTTCGCAAGGAGATGGTGGCCGAGGGTGAGCGGTTCGACTCGACCTCGGATAGCGAGCTCCTCGCACGGATCCTGATTCGGAACATGGAGCTGGGTCCGGAGCGGGCTGTCGCCGAGCTGATGCGGCGCATCAAGGGTGCGTACTCGGTCACGGTGCTTACCCCCAAGTTCGTGCTCGGGTTCCGGGATCCGAACGGGATCCGCCCCCTGGTTGCCGGCTCGCTCGACCCCGGCGGATACATGTTGGCCAGCGAGAGCTGCGCATTTCAGCCGGTTGGAGCGACGGTGATGCGCGAGCTGGAACCCGGCGAGCTCGCGATCATCGACTCGAGCGGAATTCGGTTCCACCAAGTGGTTCCACCCGCCAAACCGGCGATGTGCCTGTTCGAGTTCATCTATTTCGCGCGGCCGGATTCGACGATGTACGGCCAGGGACTCTATACGGTGCGCGAGCGGATGGGTGAGAACCTGGCCCACGAGCACCCGGTCGAGGCGGACATCGTGGTCCCAGTGCCGGACAGCGGCGTTCCCGCCGCCCTCGGCTACTCGCGCGCCAGCGGCATTCCCTATCGCGAGGGGATGATGAAGTCGCGCTACATTCATCGCACCTTCATTGCGCCCGACCAGCGGATGCGCGAAAGCGGGGTTCGAATGAAGCTCTCGCCGTTAAGCCAGAACATCCTCGGCAAGCGGGTGATCCTCGTCGACGACTCGATCGTTCGCGGAACCACGACGAAGCAGATCGTGAAGCTCATGCTCGACAGCGGCGCTGCCGAAGTTCATGTGCGAATCACCGCCCCGCCGATCAAGTTCCCCTGCTTCTACGGCATCGATATGGCGAGCAAGGGTGAGCTCGCCGCGGCGCGAATGTCGCTCGAAGAGCTGACCGAGTACATCGGCGCCAACAGCCTTGGCTTCTTGAGCATCGAAGGGGCCAAGAAGGCGGTCGGCGAAGACGAGCACCGGTTCTGCCTCGCCTGCTTCAACGGCGACTACCCGATACCGGTGCCGAGCGAGCTCAAGAAGAACGCTTTCGACGATCCGCCCCACCTGGGAGAACTGGCGGCCGTCAGTCACGGGCAGTTGCGCCTGATCGACGACTACTAAGCGTGCGCCGCCTCGTCGTCGTCGTGCCCGAGCTATTGAGCTTGGATGAGCCAGTTCTCGATCGGGGGCTGCCGAGCATCTCGTTGCTTGCCGAGCGCTCGATCCTTTACCGTCTGGCGCAATTGGAGCCCGTCGAGACGCCCGAAGCGCGCCTTTTGGGTCTTCGGCCCTCGGAGGCGGAGCTTCGGCAAGGCCCGTTGACGATCTCCGCGCTGGGGGCCGACCCGCCGCCGCGTTCGCTTCACTTCCACCTATCCTTGGCGAGCCTGTACGAGGACGTGATCCGGCAGCCCGAGCCGGGGCCCGGCGAGGAGGAGGTGCGGACGATTGTGGAGGTTGCCACCAAATTGAACACGCGCCTCCTCACTTTGGTGGCGGGTTCCGGCGTGGACCACGGCTTGGTCTGGGAGGCGCTCGGCGACTTGGAAACGGATCCGATCTCCTCGGTTGTCGGTTGTCCAATCCATGAGCACTTGCCCCGCGGCGACGGGGAGCCGATGCTGCGCCAGTACATCGACGACTCGGTCAACTTGCTCGGCGAGCTCGACCTGAACCGTCGCCGGATCGACGAAGGACAGATGCCCTTGAATCTGCTGTGGCCCTGGGGGCATGGGGAGCGCGGGCCGATTCCGAACCTCGCGCTGCGGCGCGGGGGACCGGCGACGGTGATCAGCTCGAGCCTTCGCCTCGCGGGTTTGACGCGCTTGGCCGGGTATCGGCACCTGGATGTGGCTTGGCTCGGCAGCGGGCTTCAGACCCGCCTGCGAGAGGCTGCCGCCAGACTGCTCGACGAATCGAACGCGGTCCTCGTCTTGCACTCACTGGAGACGTTCCGCGCCGCAGGAGAGCTCGACGAGGCGGCCTACTTCGCCCGACAACTCGACTCCGAGCTGCTCGCACCAGTCCTGGCTCAGGCCGCGGATGAGCCGGTCCGGCTCCTGTTCGCGGCGCCATCGTCGAATCACGATGGGCTCGCCGTCCAATTTGATTCCAAGTCGCCGGGAGATTCAATCTATCCGTTCGACGAACGAAGCATCGACGAGGAGCGACTTCCGCGCATTGACCTTGAAAGCGTGATCGCCGCAACCCTCACCGTGGAAACGGAATGACCTCGTCCAGGTACTATCACCCCTTGGATTGAAGCGGTATCTGCTCCTGGGTGACGGCACGGCGATCGAAGGTCGCCCGCTTGGAGCATCCGGTGAAACCGCGGGCGAGGTCGTCTTCAACACCGGGATGACCGGCTACCAAGAGATCCTCTCCGATCCCAGCTACGCCGGCCAAATCGTTCTCCTCACATACCCGCTGATCGGCAACTACGGGATCAACGACGACGACTTCGAGTCAGACCGGATTCAGCCCACCGGCCTGATCGTTCGCGAGGCGTGCGGGGTCCCCAGCAACTGGCGGGCCACCAAGTCGCTCCACGCCTTGCTCGAAGAGCGCGGGATCGTCGCGATCCAGGGAATCGACACGCGCGCGGTCACCAAGCGGATTCGGAGCGCGGGCGTCACGATGGGTGTTGTGTGCGACGACTTGGACCGGGGCCGGTCGGTGCTCAACTCGACCGCCGCCTACGACGACACCGACTTCGTATACAGCGTCACCACGGCTGAGCCGTACAAGTGGGGCCCGTCGGGGAAGGAGTCGATCGCCGAACCGGACGATGACGGCCGCCTACGGCTCGCGGTGCTTGACTGCGGGCTCAAGTTCAACATCCTAAGGCGCTTCTGGAGGGCCGGCTGCCGGCCGATCGTGTTTCCGGCGACCACGGGGGCAGAAGAGATCCTCTCCTGGCGCCCGGACGGCGTGCTTCTCAGCCCCGGCCCGGGCGACCCGGCCCGTCTCGGCCCCGTGGTCGAAACCGTCCAGTCGCTCCTCGGGGAGAAGCCGATGTTCGGCATCTGCCTCGGCAATCAGCTCCTGTGCCAGGCGGTGGGCGGGAAAACCTTTAAGCTCAAATTTGGCCACCGCGGCAGCAACCATCCGGTGAAAGACCTGAAGACGGGGAAGGTGACGATCACCAGCCAGAACCACGGCTACGCGGTCGACCCCGATTCGCTGAAGGGCACGCCGGCGACGGTTACGCAGGTCAACATCAACGACGGCACCGTGGAGGGGATCGAGGTTGCTTCCGCGAATGCTCGCAGCATCCAATACCACCCCGAGGCAGCTCCCGGACCCTGGGACAGCCGGCCCTATTTCGCTGAGTTTGTGGAAGCAATGGCGGAGGCCAAGGCGTGAAGGTCCTCGTCATTGGCTCCGGTCCCATCGTCATCGGTCAGGCCGCCGAGTTCGATTACGCGGGGACGCAGGCGTGCAAGAGCTTGCGAGAGGAGGGCCACTCCGTCGTCCTCGTCAACAGCAACCCGGCCACGATCATGACCGATCCGGGCGTAAGCGACGCCCTCTACATCGAGCCGCTCAATGTCGATTTCCTCGAGCGAGTGATTGCGCGGGAGCGGCCGGACGCCCTGCTTCCGACCCTCGGCGGCCAAACCGGGCTCAACCTGGCAACCCAGCTCTCGGACGAGGGCATCATCGAGAAATACGGCATCAAGGTGCTCGGCACGCCGCTTTCCGCCATTCGCAGGGCGGAGGATCGCGAGCAGTTTCGCGACCTCATGCGCGAGATCAAAGAACCGGTTCCGGAGAGCTGGATTATTCGTTCGGAGAACGAACTGGATACGATCCTCGATGTCGCCCCGTACCCCTGCATCATCCGCCCGGCTTATACCTTGGGCGGCACCGGCGGCGGAGTCGCCAATGCGAGGGAAGAGCTTTGGGAGATCGGGCGCAAGGGGCTAAAGCTCTCTATGCGCAGCATGATCATGGTCGAGCGCAGCCTTCTGGGCTGGAAGGAGATCGAGTACGAGGTGATGCGCGACCGGATCGGCACCTGCATCACGGTTTGCAACATGGAAAACCTCGACCCGATGGGCGTCCATACCGGTGACTCCATCGTGGTGGCGCCCAGCCAGACCCTGAGCGACCTCGAGTACCACATGCTCCGCACCGCTTCGCTCAAGATCATTCAGGCGCTGGGCATCGAGGGAGGATGCAACGTTCAGCTCGCGGTGAATCCCGAGAGTTTCGACTACTACATCATCGAGGTCAACCCTCGGGTCTCGCGCTCCTCGGCGCTCGCCTCCAAGGCCACCGGTTATCCCATCGCTCGGGTCGCCGCCAAGATCGCCACCGGCAAGACGCTGGACGAGATCGACAACCAGGTGACAGGTACCACGAAAGCCTGCTTCGAGCCGGCGCTCGACTACTGCGTAGTCAAGATCCCGCGTTGGCCGTTCGACAAGTTCGCGCTCGGCGATCGGTCCCTCTTCACCCAAATGAAGGCTACCGGCGAGGTCATGGCCATCGACCGATCCTTCGAGGCGGCGCTGATGAAGGCGATCCGCGGGCTCGAGATCAAACAGAAGGACCTTCGGCACCCGAAGATGCAGGCGCTGGAAGACGAGGCCTACG
>DATGIR010000310.1:0-3584 GCA_035295605.1 Fimbriimonadaceae bacterium
TGGTCGGAATCCTCGAAGACGCGGCCCAGGCGCTGCCCAGCGCGCCTCCGAATCCGGCTGGGCTGGAGCTGGGGATCTTGCGAACCACCGGGAACGAGCTGGTTCACCAGGGTCTTGGCGCCTCCGCCTACCTGGCGAGCGTGCATCGGACGGAGGATGGCCGTCCCTGCCCGCCCGATCTGCCCGGCGAAGCCGCGCTCTGCGAGCTGCTGGCGGCCGCCGCCGAAAGGGGTTTGCTCCAATCCGCCCACGACTGTGCGGAAGGCGGTCTTGCGGTGGCGCTTACCGAAATCGCCATCGCGTGCGGCTCAGGCCTGGAAGCCGAAGTGCCCGCATTTGGCGCAACTCGCGCGGATGCCGCACTTTTTGGTGAAGTTCCGGGGCGAGTGGTAGTAAGCTTTAAGTACCAAAACGCGGACGCGCTGGCGTCGCTCGCGCAAGCCGCCGGGCTCGAGTTTCACCCGATCGGCAGGCTTTCCGGCTCCGACATCATCGCACTCGCGTGGCGGGGCGAGGCGTGGCTCGATCTCGACGTCGCGGTCGCCGATCAGCTTTTTTCGGGGTCGATCGACAACGTTATGAACGTCGCGACATCCCATTGATTGAAGGCAGGGTATGTACATGAATCTGGTTTGTTTGAGGTTTGGAGCGTTGGCCCTCGGCGCTATGTTCGTAGGCGCCGCCATCGCCCAGACGCCGCAAAAGGTCGACATTCGTGACCGCGTCAAGAACGCGAAGCAGACTTACCGAGACGGTCACCTGACCGATGCATTGACCCAGTTCGAGCAGCTCTCCAAGGATGCACCCGAGTCGATCGACATTCAGGCGTGGCTTGGATTCCTTTACCTGCAAAACCACCGGCCGCAGGACGCCGTCCAACCCCTCGAAAAGGCGGCGGGCAAGCGCCCGAACGACCTCGAGATCAACAGCAACCTCGGCAGCGCCTACCTCGATTCGGGCCAGACCGACAAGGCCCTGACCCAGTATCTGCTGGTGGAGAAGCTGGACCCGAACTTCCCGCAAGCCGCTTATAACGTGGGCACGCTCTATCTGGCCAAGAAGGAGTACGGCGACGCCGTCAAGGCGTTCAAGCACGCCCACGACCTCGCGCCGAACGATGCGTACGCTTTGAATGACCTCGGCGTCTGCTACGAAAACCTTCAGGACCTGAAGAATGCCGCCGATTCCTATGGCCGCGCCGTCAAGATCCGGCCTGATCCGGCCTTCTGCCGCAACGCGGGCTTTGCTTACTTCAAGCTCCACGAATACCCGAGCGCCATCCCGTATCTCAAGGCGTCTTACGACGCCAATAAGACCGGCAGCGATGTTCCGCTCGCCCTTGCCGAGTGCTACACCAAGACCCACCGGCTCGACGATGCCGCTTCGCTCTACGACGACCTCAAGGGCTCCCAGGGGGACAAGGCCGCCTACTGGTTCAACCTCGGCTACCTGAAGCAGCAGGCCCACGACGTGCCCGCCGCCGAAGCCGCGTACCGCAAGTGCTTGGAAATCGACGGTAACGACCTCGACGCCCTTACCAACCTCGGGATGCTCCTGTTCCGCAAGGGCAGCTACGCGGAGAGCGAAGTGTTGTTCGACAAGCTCAGCGGCCTCAATCCGAGCAGCCAAACCGCCAAGCACAATCTCGCCGTCGCCGCCATGCAGGCAGGAGACACCGAGAAGGCGACGCAGGCCTGGAAGGAGCTCGTCCGCTCGAACCCGGGTTCGGTCGAGCCGCGCGTTCAACTGGCCGACGCGCTTTGGAAGAAGGGAGACTTTGCCGGTGCGAAGTACCACTACGGTCAGGCCCTGCTCCAGGATCCGCACAACGCAGCCGCGCTCAACGGCATGGGGCTGGTGCAACTCCGCGATACCAAGCTTAAGGAGGCCGCCGCCTCGTTCCGGTCCGCCATCGCCGCGAACTCCAAGTTCGTTCCCGCCTACAACAACCTCGCCCTTGCCCTCGAGAAGCTCAACAAGCGCAAGGATGCGATCCGAATCCTGAACCGGGCCCACTCGATCGACCCCAAGGACGACGACGTGAACCGGAATCTGGATCGGATGAAGGCGGCACAATAGGGGGGTGCGGGCGCACCTCCTGATCAATCACACCCGGAAGGACGCGCTCTCCGCGGCGCGTAAGGCGCGTGACCTGCTTGGCGAACGAGGCGTGAGCGTTGCCTGCGATCCCGAATCCGCGCCGCTGCTCCAACTCGATCCGGTGGCGCCCGAGGCGTTCGCGCAGTGCGACTTGGTGATCTCCTTCGGGGGTGACGGCACCCTCATCCGCGCCTCGCACTGGTGCTCCGAGGCGGGCACCCCCATTCTCGGCGTCTACTACGGCCGGTTCGGCTTCGTCACCCAGTGCAACGGGGAGGACCTCGCCGATTGCCTTCGGGCTTTCGTGGAGGGCAACGCCAAATTCGAGGAGCGGATGATGATCCAGACCGATCTCCTGCGCGGCGGAAAGTCGGTCGCCACGATCCACTCGCTGAACGAAATGGTCGTCCAGCGTGCGGTCACCGTCCGGATGCTAACGTTTGTCGTGGAAGTCGACGGGAATGAATTAACCAGCTACCCCGCCGACGGCGTCATCGTTTCGACCGCTACCGGATCGACCGCCTACAACCTATCCGCCGGCGGGCCAATTCTCGACCCCCGAGTTCATGCCCTGCTCCTGACCGCTTTGGCGCCTCACACGCTCTCCGCCCGGCCGCTGGTCCTCCACGCCGACAGCGAAATCCACCTCTCGCTTCAAAGCGAGGGCGAAGCCGTTCTTTCCGCCGACGGTCAGGCTCGGCTCCATTTGCTAAGCGGCGATGTTGTTCGCGTGCGCAAGAGCCCCCGCATCACCCGCCTGATGACCGTCCAACCCGACGACTTTCTACGCAAGCTTCCCCAGCGCCTGTTCTGGAGCCAGAGCATTCTGGCGTCGAACCCATGAGCGCTCCCATCCTCGAGATTAACGACGCGAGCGTGCTCTTCAAGACCGCTGGCGGCTCCATTCGCGCCGTGGACCACGTTTCCCTGACCCTTGGCCGCGGCGAAACTCTTGCCGTCGTCGGCGAATCCGGATGCGGAAAGACGACGCTCGCCAGGGCCGTGCTCGGGCTCCAGCCGCTAAGTGGCGGGCACATTAACCTGGACGGAGTCGCCGTGCAAGGTACGGTGCGCGACCTTGCCGCTAAGGTTGGGATGGTTTGGCAAGACCCCTACGCCAGCCTCGATCCGCGCTGGCCGGTTGGGAAGTCGGCGACGGAGCCGCTTCGGCTGCTCAGACGTGAGGGAACGGCCGAGACCGTGCTCCAGGAGGTCGGGCTCGACTCGAGCCTGAAAGACCGGTATCCGCACCAACTGAGCGGTGGACAGCGCCAGCGCGTGGCCATTGGCCGGGCGCTCGCCCTCAAGCCGCCACTCGTGGTGTGCGACGAGCCGACCGCCGCCCTCGACCTCAGCATCCGAGCGCAAATCTTGAACCTGCTCAAGGACATCCAGGCCGCCTCCGGGTGCTCCTTCCTCTACATCAGCCACGACCTGATGACGGTGCGGTTCCTGGCCGACCGGGTCGCCGTCATGTATCTGGG
>DATGIR010000311.1:0-2116 GCA_035295605.1 Fimbriimonadaceae bacterium
GGCGAGGAAGTCCTGTGGCGCGCCGAGCACGAGGTCCGAGCCGGTCGACATTGGCAAGGTCAGGAGACCGATCAGTCCCATGTCGTGATAGAGCGGCAGCCACGACACAAGGACGTCATCACCGGGGATGAGCGCGGCACCGGCGGCGATGGCGTCGATGTTGGCGCCCACCTGGCGGTGCGGCAGCATCACTCCCTTCGGGTCCGCGGTCGACCCGCTCGTGAACTGCAAGATGGCGAGCGCGTCGGGGTCCGGGGGCGGAGCGACGAACGCCGGCGCGTGCCGGCCCCGTGCCGCCAGGTCGAGTTCGTCGAGGAGCACCATCGGCGGCGCGCCGGGGACGGGCTCGACGAACGCGGCCAGGTCCCTGTCCACGAGAAGGACCACGGCGTCCGCGTTGCGGATCCGGGCTCGGGTCTGGGCGATGAACTCGTCGACCGAGCCCAACCGCATGGGGAGCGGCAGGATGACGGCCGCCCCGCCCGCGAGCCAGGTCGCCTGGATCGCCGTCACCAGAAGGCGGGACGTGGTTCCCAACAACGCAACGTGGTCGCCGGGGGCCACGCCGCGCGCTTGCAGGGCGCCGGCCATGGCTCGGGCTTCGTGGTGGAGCTGCGCCCAGGAGAGCTGTTGGTCAGGCCCCGCACCGACAAAGGTGACGGTCCCTCCGATGCTGGTCGCGGTCTCGATTCGCTGGGGCAGGGTCCGAATGGGCGCGCTGGACAGACTCGGGGGCATGCCGTTGTGACTTCCCGGCGGCCGCAAGGGTTACCTTCTTCCGACTCGGGCCCCGAGGGGCGCGGTGGTACTCTGGGCGGCGCCCTTGGGGGTGTAGCTCAGTTGGTAGAGCGCTTGCATGGCATGCAAGAGGTTCGTGGGTTCGATTCCCATCACCTCCACCCCGGGTGGTCGGTCCGACCAGCGGTTATCTCCGGAAGCCCCGCCGGCTGCGGCGGGGCTTTCTGCTCTCCCGGCGAACGCCTCCCCTCATGCGACCAGGGGGGGTCGGATGAGGATGGTTCCTGTTCTGGTTCATCTTGTAATGAGAACTGTTCTTGACTAAGGTGTCGTTCATGTCTTTGCCGACCACCCCCGCCAGCCCTACTCACCTGCCGGTTGTCCACCGACCGCGCCGGCGCCGAGCGGCCCTGGCCACGAGCGTGCTGGTCTGCACCGGACTTGTGGTCGCGGCGTGCTCGAGCAGCACGAAGTCGAGCTCGAGCGCAACGGGCGCGACAACGGTGGCCACGCCGACCAAGGTGTTGAGCATCGTGGCCGGCGAGAACTTCTGGGGCAGTATCGTCACCCAGCTCGCCGGGAAGGCCGGGAAGGTGACGAGCGTTGTGACTGACCCGAACGCAGATCCGCACAACTACGAGTCCAGCGCCGATGACGCGCGCGCATTCGCTGACGCCGACTACGTGGTCCTCAACGGCGCCGGCTACGACGCCTGGGGGGACAAGCTGCTCAGCGGCAACCCCAACGCCAAGCGCAAGGTGTTCACCGTCGCCGACCTTTTGGGCAAGAAGGAGGGCGACAATCCGCATTTCTGGTACGACCCCGACTACGTGACCAAGGTCGCAGACCAGGTCACCGCCGACCTGAAGAGCCTTGATCCGGCCGACGCCTCTTACCTCGACGCCCAGCGTGCCGCGTTCGACACTGCCCTGACCTCGTACCACGCCCGGCTGGCGGCGATTAAGGCCAAGTACGCCGGAACGCCGGTGGCGTCGACGGAGTCGATCTTCGTCTACCTGGCCAACTACCTCGGCTTGGACGTGCTGTCACCGGCGGATTTCATGCAGGCCGTCGCGGAGGGCAACGATCCCCCGGCGCCGTCGGTCGCCGCGTTCCAGGACTTGCTTTCCAAGAAGCAGGTCAAGGTGCTCGTCTATAACGAGCAGACCTCCACCGCGGTCACGACCAACCTCAAGAAGATCGCCACCGACCAGGGCATCCCGGTCATCGGAGTAACCGAGACGATCCAGCCGCCCGACGCCACCTTCCAAGAATGGTTCGGGTCCGAGCTGATCGACCTGCAAAACGCCCTCAACGCCGACGCCCTCAGCGGCGGCGGCGCGTCGCCGCCGACGACGGCGTGAGGCTCCGCATGACA
>DATGIR010000312.1:0-3548 GCA_035295605.1 Fimbriimonadaceae bacterium
GCACAACCTCGACGCGGTTGTCAACGCATGCAACACGTATGACTGCACGCAGGTCACGTCGAACAACTCCGCGATTCATGAGAGTGCGCTCGGGTTGCGGCCGCAGTACACCACTACGGCCTCGACCGCGGTTGATGACCAGGAGTCATTGCAGGTCAATGTCGCGGACGGAAACCTTGTGTTGCAGGCAACCGACTTCAGCCTGCCCGGGATCGCGGGCTTCGGCTACTCGTACGCGCGCACCTACAACAGTCTCAACAACACCGGTCTCTCGCGGATCTCTGACTTGAGCACGCTCTCGAATCCGACTTTGGCTGTCGGGTGGTCGGACCTTCCGGATCTCGCGTTCTTCGCGAATGGGGATGCCCGCTACTCGGGTGATGGCGGGTACGAGATCACGTTTACGTGGAACAGTTCGAGTTCGACCTTCACCGCGCCGCCGGGAGCCGACGCCAAGCTCGTGGCCACACCTGGCGGGTACAACACGCTGACGTTCGACCAGACGGGTGTGCAAGACGTGTTCTACCAAGGGCGTCTGGACACGGAATACGACCGCAACGGCAACGCGATCCATTTCATGTATACGACCTATCCCACCGCGACCGTGTTGTCGCAGGTGACGGACACGACGGGTCGTGTGACGACGTTCAACTACAACGCTTCGCTGCAGATGACGTCGGTCACGGCCCCGTGCTCGTATGCGAACCTCTCGGGAACTACCTCGACCAGCGGTGGAACGCTCGCGACGGGGACGTACTACTACGAGGTGTCAGCGATCGTCGGCGGTACCGAGTCAACGGTGGCGAGTGAGATCTCAGAGGCCGTGACCGGGCCGACGGGAAGCGTTGCGCTGGCATGGCACGCGGTGCCGGGAGCTACGAGCTATCGGGTGTACCGGGGCACGAGTTCGGGCGGCGAGAACACCTACTACACAACCACGAACACCTCGTACACCGACACCGGTTCAACCGGGACATCGGGTACGCCGCCCGCGTTGAGCGGAACCTGCACGTACGCGTACGGCTACAACGGGAGCGGCGAGCTCTCGAGCTACACCGACCCTCTTGGTGCGACGACCAATTACGGGTACAACGGCGCGGGTCTCCTCTCGACGATTGTGAATCCGCTTGGAAACGACGCCAACAACCGCCTTCTCTCGGAAACGAATGGCCTGCAGTACGACTCAGGGACGTATGACTGTCTCGCCGGGAAGACCTGTCCGACAACGTCCTATGGGTACTTCGCGAACGGGGATGTCAAGACGACCACCGATCCGAACGGGAACGTCACGACCGACTGTTACAACGGCGACCACGAGGTGACGAGCGAGTTTAGCCCCCTCGCGGCCGGTCGCGGCTGCGGCCTCGATGTGGCATCGATGCCACATCGAGACCGCTGTGCCGGAGATTCGCCTGCCGACGGCTGGTGGCTTCGGTTGCGGTGGCGCGGTACTCGTCGAGCTCGATCACCAACGCCGCTCGCTGTGACTCCGTGAGGTGCCGCCTCTGAATCGCTGCGAGCAGCATGTATTCGACCGGACGGGCCGGATCGATGGCCTTGACCGGCACCTCCTCGAGGCCAAGAGCGAGGGCCGCCTGATGACGATGACGGCCGTCGAGAATCACTCCTGCTGTCGTGATCTCGAGTGGCACCTGAATGCCGCGCTCCGCGATGTCAGCCTGAAGCGCTTCCGCCTCAGTCTGACTCATCGACGGCACGAGTGCAGCGTGCTTGTGGCAGCGCAGACTGTGCGGCGGCCGGGTCTGTTCGTTGCGGTTGTGATGCGCTGAGCCCATGAGGCGTCACCCTTTCGGAGTGAACGCCCCTTGCCCTGCGGCCCCTCGGGGCGAAGCTATGTCACAACAAAGTCAGCGCTCACCGCTGACTCCCGCCCCTCCCCGTTTCCGGCCCTTGGGGCAGTCTTGGTGCGATCTTCGGCGCTAGGCCGCGCCTTCCTTCTCTGCGGGCAGCGGCGAGCGGACATGTGTCTCCCGGTGGGAGGCGCTGAGCTCACGCGTGTACTCGAACCAGAGGAAGTGACCATCGCGGAACGCGGCCTTGAAAGTGCCGGTCGAAAGGCCAATACGCGACGCGAACACCTCAAAGACCCACTTCATCTCGATCTCCTGGAGGATTGCTTCAGCCTCCTGCAGCTTGCGCTTACGCAGTCGCTGCCGATCCCGCGCTCGTATCTGTGACGCCATGCAAACAGTCTAATGTGAGCACCGGATGTTGCGGAACACACAACAAACGGGACCCCCGCTCCAACGCACCGCTCACGGGGCACCCACCCCGTTTTCTTTGGACATTGCCCGCGCACGCACCCCGCGCTGGATTCGCGCGAATTCTTCCGGTGCCGGAAGAATTAAAAGCCCTGCACAGAGGCACTTCCAAAGTGGGAGAAATCAAATGAAGTCGAGCGAGCCGTGAGCAGATCGCGCGGTCATAGGTGCGGAGCGGCTAGTCGGGCTTGCGAATGACCGAGCCCGGTGGGCGTGTTGCTCAACCGCAAGATGGTCACAGGGCTTGAGCTTCGGGGCCTTGTGCGCCGATGATGCCGTGGTGCGGGTTCGTTTTCGCCCAGAGAGGGCTGCCGGGCGGCATTCCCTTGATTACTACGAGCACAGCCTGAAGGCCTGGCGTCGTCAGATGCGAGCGCCTCTTGCGGTTGCCGCGCTGATGGGACTCGGAGGGGGTGTCCTGGTCTGGCTATTTGCTCCGGTCGGGCACTATCTGGCGGCGGCGTTTCTCGGTGCGACGGAGATGTTGATTCTGTGCACGCGTGACTCGCCACCGGATTTCATTGCGAAGTGGAAGCGTGGCGGAGAGGGCGAACGCCGGACGGGGAAGGTTCTTGCTCGCCTCGAGCGCGACGGCTGGAGGAGCTTCCACCATCGCGAAGCCAAGTACGGAGATCTTGATCATGTCGTCGTCGGACCGGGGGGCGTCTACCTGCTCGATTCGAAGAACCTCCATGGAACGCTCACGGTCGAGCCCGAAGGGCTGACTGCGAGTTACGGAGATTGGCCGCGCGATGCGTATAGCTTCAGCCGCCTCGCTCCAACGTTGAAACGCGAGGCGAAAAACCTCAAGTTCCGGATCGCCGACACCACCGGCGTTGTCGAGTATGTCCAGAGCGTCGTGGTGGTATGGGGAGATTTCTTGCCGCGCGACGTAGAGCAAGACAACGTCGTGTACGTGCGAGGCGACCATCTCAGGGATTGGCTGCGAGCTCGGCCTCGCCGCTTGGCGGACGAGGATTCGCGCCTCATCTCGGCCGGGCTCGAAGCCGAGATCATCATCGGGAGCGCTCCACCGTTACTCGGCACGTCTGGCTAGGCCGTCTGCCGAAGCGGCCGAGCGAGCGCCTTGACTCCTCGCCGCGGGGGGTAAAGAGTCATGCAACAGTCATCTAGCTCGAGGAGGGGCCATGCAGAAGCGTCGGTTGAAGGCACCGAGTACAGCCTTGGTCATTTCATTGATTGCGTTGTTCGTCGCGCTCGGCGGAACGAGCTACGCGGCGATCGCGACACTCCCGGCGAACAGCG
>DATGIR010000313.1:0-6156 GCA_035295605.1 Fimbriimonadaceae bacterium
CTGCCTGGTCGGCGAGCGCGGCCGCGAGGTACGCGAGTTCATCGAAGGCGATCTCGGGCCGTCCGGCCTCCAGCGCAGCGTCGTGGTTTGCGCCACTTCCGACCAACCTGCCCTCATCCGGTTGCGCGCCGCCTTCACCGCCACCGCCATCGCCGAGTCGTTCCGCGACGCAGGATTGAACGTGCTCTTCATGATGGACAGCGTTACTCGCTTCGCGATGGCCCAGCGCGAGGTCGGCCTTGCCATCGGCGAACCGCCGAGCACGAAAGGTTACACGCCGAGCGTGTTCGCGATCCTTCCCCGCCTGATGGAGCGCGCCGGGAACAGCGAGACCGGCTCGATCACCGCCCTCTACACCGTCCTCGTGGAAGGCGACGACACCAACGAACCGATTTCCGACGTGACCCGATCGATCCTGGACGGACACATCGTGCTCAGCCGCCGGCTGACCAGCCGCGGCCACTATCCGCCCATCGATGTGCTCGAAAGCCTGAGCCGAACCATGCCGCGAGTGGCGGACGAGGAGCAGCTGGCGATGGCGCGCGACCTGCGCGAACTCCAGGCCGCCTATTCGGACGTCGAGGACCTCGTCAACATCGGCGCGTACAAGTCGGGTTCGAGCCCGCTTGCGGATCGGGCGATTCGGCTCAAACCGAACATCGACCGGTTCCTTCGCCAGACCATGACCGAAGGCGAATCGTACGACTCCACGATATCGAAGCTTAGGGAGGCGCTGAGTGACCAGCTTTAAGTTCCGCCTCCAAAAGGTGCTCGAATTTCGCGCGAGCTGCGAGACGACCGCGAAGAACCAGTACCTCGCCAAGCGCTCCGAAGTGCTCGCGGTCGAGGCGGACATCTCACGAATTCGCCAGCGGCGGTTGGACGCCCTGGCCGAGCCGCGCTCCAGCCTCGAGCACTTCCGATTGCTCGAGGCACAGCTTCAGCGGCTGGACGACGAAGAGCGCGAGCAGCACGTGGTGCTGAGCGTGTTGAACGACGAAGCGGAAGCCCTCCGGGTGGCGTGGACGCGTCACCGGCAGGACTTGGAGACGATGGAGAAGCTGCGCGAAAAGGCATTTGCCGAGTGGACGCAGGAGGCAAACCGGCGCGAGCAGGCCGAGCTCGACGAGTGGTCGGTTCTTAGGAGGGCGGCATGAGCGATTCGACGATCGGCGAGCCTTTGGGCCCTGGCGGCGTGGCCGCCCGCATGGCAGAGATTCGGGCCGAGATGCAGATGAAGACGGGCGCGCCGGCAACGCCGACGGGTGCGCCGGGCTCGTTCATGAGCATGGTGCAGGCGAACCTCGGCGGCCCGTCCGCGCTCAGCGGCCAGATCAGCGGCGGTGGTTCCTACAGCCCGCGCCCTCTCTCACCTTTCGCAGGGGGCTTGGGCGTGGAGGAGAACGTATCGCCGCAGCTTCGCGCTCTCACCCAGCAAGCGGCGGCCACGAACGGCGTCGATCCCGATGTTCTTGATGCCCTGGTTCACCAGGAAAGCGGATACTCGGTGTCCGCGCGCTCGAAGGTTGGCGCGATGGGTCTCACCCAGCTCATGCCGGAGACGGCGGCAAGCCTAGGCGTCACGAACCCGTTCGACCCGGCGCAGAACCTGAATGCCGGCGCGAAATATTTGAAGCAGCAAATCGATCGCTTCGGCGATTTGGGACAGGCGCTTGCCGCCTACAACGCCGGGCCTAACGCGGTGGTGCGGCACGGTGGAATCCCGCCCTACAAGGAGACTCAGAACTACGTTCGCAGCATTCTGAGCCGAGTCCAGCAGGTCAAGGAGCTTCCGCATGGGTAACAAGCTCATGTTCATCGTCATCGGCGTGATCGTCGTGATCGGGATCGTGCTCGGCCTGGGCATGTCGGGCAAGATCAACATCCCCGGCCTGACGAAGCCCCACACGCTCACCAAGAAGGAGAAGGCCGCCAAAGAGGCTGCCGCCAAGAAGGAAGAGCAGGATAAGGCCGACGCCGAGGCGGCGGCCAAGCAGAAAGCGGCCGACGACTTTCAGAAGCTGGTGGCGCAGCGCGACCAACTGGTCAAAGCCGGCAAGTGGACCGAGGCGCTCGATGTGGCCCAGCAGGTGGCCGACGGCCTGAACTCAACCAAGCCTAACACGCCGGAGCTCACGGCGGCGACCGACCTCGTCGCTAAGATTCAGGCCGAGGTGGATAAGGCGGCGCTGCCGAAGCCGGACCTGGAGAAGGGCTACACGAAGCTGGCGGCGGTTTGGAACGAGATGGAGCCCAAGGACGTCGCCGAGATGCTCCTGAAGAAGTACACGCCGGAGACGGCGGCGCCGATCCTGAAGAAGATGGACGAGGACAAGGTCGCGGCGGTGATGACCGAAATCAACTCCCCAAGCGATCCGAAGGACGCTCGTCCGAAGGATCCGGCCAAGGCCGCCGCGTACGGCGACGCCCTCGCCGCCGAGGTCAGCAAGGTCCCCGCCAAGTCCTAGTGTGCCACTGGCTTCAGCCAGTGTCATCCTCCACCGACTGAAGTCGGTGCCACACTCCATTCCATCGACTCCCTCCTCAATTGGTATGAGGCCAACCGGCGCGACCTGCCCTGGCGCGCCGACCGCGACCCCTACCGGATATGGGTCAGCGAGGTCATGCTCCAGCAGACCGGGGTCTCGACGGTGATCCCCTACTTCGAGCGCTGGATCGCCCGCTTCCCAGACGTCCACGCGCTGGCGGTGGCCGATGAGCAGGAAGCGCTCTCCATCTGGCAGGGGCTCGGCTACTACCGGCGCTGCCGCAACCTGCTCGCCGGCGCCCGAGTGATCGCCGCCGACGCGTGGCCCGGCGACGCAAAAGCCTGGCAGCGGATTCCCGGCGTCGGCCGCTATACGGCAGCGGCGATCGCCAGCATCGCCCTGGGCGAACCGGTTCCCGTCGTCGACGGCAACGTCGAACGGGTCTACGCCCGGCTTACCGGCGACCCGTCCTCCGCTGCGGAATTGACACGGCGGGCATGGGATTGGGCCGGACGCGAGTTGCGCCAGGAGAACCCCGGCGACTGGAACCAAGCGCTGATGGAGCTGGGAGCAACCGTGTGCACGCCCACGAGCCCCAAGTGCGCCGCTTGCCCGCTGGCAAGCAACTGCATGGCGCGGAAACAGGGGTGCGTCGACCGGCTCCCGACACCCTCACCCAAGCCGGAGACCATCTACCTCGAGTTCGACGTCGCGATCGTGACGAACCGAGGCCGCTTTGGCCTCCGCCAGATTCCCGCAGGCGAATGGTGGGAGGGGATGTGGGAATTTCCGCGCTTCCCCAAGGGCAGCCTGTGCGGCCGCCAGCTAGCAGTTCACAAACATACTGTCACTAACCACCGGATAACGCTGCACCCAGTGATGGCCTCGCTGCGTGACGTCGACGTGGAGTTTCGCTGGTTCAGTGCAGAGGAGATCGAAGAAGCACCGCTCCCCGCGCCTCAGCGCGCAATCCTCCACCGTCTCGCCGCCAACGCCCGGCGCCTCGTCCCCTAGCAGCCCGATCGTTCGCCCGGGCGCCCCGAGACTATTCGATCTCCAGCGACTTGAACCGCACTTCCGTGGCATCCGCCTGGTCGGCCAGATAGCGGTACGCGTCCTGGACCCGGCGCTGAATCAAAGCCGCCTGCTTGGCCTCGTCGGAGCCCTTCGGGAAGTTCTTCGGGTCGCTGCGCCGGTTCAACCGGTCGTACGCCGTCTTGATCGCGCCGAAGTCCGCCTTATCGTCCACCCCGAGCACCGTGCATGCCGCGGCGCGCCGCTCCGCCGGCGTCGCCGGCCGGGACGTGGTCACCCGCACCATCGGCTCAGGCGTTTCGCCCGGCTTCATCGGGTTTTGAAACGCCTCTTTCAACTCCTTGGCGGCGCCGTCGAAGTCGACGCTCTGGATGCGGTCGTACTCGCGGCCGATGTAGCCGCGCAGCAGGTCGTAGGCTCGCTTGGGAACGCTCACGTAAGCTAAGAGGATACCGTGGGCAGGTTCGGTTAGAGCTTGACGTGCAGCACGACGCTCACGTCGAGGAGCTGCGCGTTCCGGAAACGCACCATCGGCTCGATCGACAGCTTGGTGTATGGCTTGATAAACCCCTGAATTCGGACAAAGTCCGCCCGCTCGCGCGCGCTGTGGGTAACCCCGACCTCGTACCCGCGCTGTGCGCTCGGATCGTAGTGGACGGCGAGGTCGGCGACCACGTCGCTCTTATCGCTCGGGGTTTCCGGCCCGCGAAGGAGGAGCCCCTCGACCCGAAAGGACCACTCGTCCTGCTGCGATGAGTAGTCGATGCCGTACACGTCGTCGAAGCCGTGCCCTACGTCGGCGGCCTGGGTCGGGGGGCGAATCAAGGCCAGGCTGGTGCCGCTGATCCCGAAGTGCTGGCCGAACGCGCCGCTCACGCCGAAATGGTCGCCCACCCGGCCGATCACGCCGACCTGCCGGCCCGGCCCCGCGTCGCACGCGGCGAACGTGACCGGGAGCTCGAGCTGGGTGATGTAGGCGCTCGAGCGGACCGCGAGGGCGCTCTCGTGGATTAGCGCGCCTTGCCCGAAGGGCAGATACTGCTTGCCGATAATCCAGTTCCCGGGCGACTCGACGTAGTACTCGTCGAGCTGATCCGAGTCGCCGCCGTGCGGAATGAGCTGCAGCTTCTGCGCCACGAACGCCTGGAACCCCAGGTCCGTACGCACCCTGAGCCCCACCGTGCTCAGATGGCCGAGCGCGTCATAGAGCCGGACCGTCGTCCGCCCGGGCTGTTCGCTCAGATAGCTGCCGTACAGGTTCAGCTTGATCGAGACGTCCGGGACCTGGGCGTAGGCGGTGGAGGCGGAATACAGGAGGAGCACATGTGCCACTGGCTTGAGCCAGTGGCCGGGCGGCACTGCCTTAACCCTCTGGTCCCCGGCCCTTCGCACTGCCTGAAGGCAGCGGCACGGGATGATGGACGCCAAGTTCAAAACCGAGATCGCAGCTCCTCGAGGATGCGGCCGCGTGGAACGGACACCTGGTCCGAGGAGGCCATGTCGCGAAGGGTGACCGTATCTGCCGCCAGCTCGTCCTCGCCGAGAATCGCCGCGAAGCGGGCGCTGACCCGATCCGCGTGCTTGAACTGGTTCTTAAGGTTGCGTTCGTCGACATCGGTCACGACTGAGAGACCGTCGGCACGGAGCTCCCGGGCGAGCCGATCCGCCGGGTCGAGCGCAGCTGCTCCCGCGCAAACCACGCACACGTCGATCCCTCGCACATCCGTACAGCCGCCCTCGGCGGCCTGCGCGATGAGCGTCCGCTCGACTCCCACCCCGACGCCTACGCACCCCAGCGGCGGGCCGCCCAGCTCCTTGACGAGCCCGTCGTAGCGCCCGCCGCCGCAAATTTGGCTCTGGGCGCCCAGCTTGTCCGAGTGAATCTCGAAGACGGTATGGGCGTAGTAGTCGAGCCCGCGGACGATGTTCGGTCGCACCTCGAACCGGATGCCGGCGCCCGAGAGGAGCGCCTGCACCCGCTCGAACCGGGCGCGGGCGTCGTCGGAGAGCGAATCGAGCATGACCGGCGCGCCCTTGAGCGCCTCGATCGCCTCGGGATCCTTGAAGTCGAGCATCCGCAATGGATTACGTTCGGCGCGCGCTCGAACTTCGTCAGGCTGCGACTTCAAATAGGGCTCTGCGAACTTCAACAGTTGCTCTCGGTAGCGTGCCCGGCACTCGGTAGTTCCCAGCGAGTTCAAGTGCACGGTGACGCCGCTCAGGCCGATGGCGTGATAGAAGGCCACCGTCGCCTCGATGATCTCGGCGTCGGCCCGCGGCGTCTCGCTCCCGATGAGTTCGAGCCCCACTTGGTGCAGCTCGCGCAGCCTCCCGTGCTGAGGCCGCTCGTACCGAAACATCGAGGTGATGTAGTAGAGGCGGAGCGGGGTGCCCTGCTGGAGCAAGCTGTGCTCCACCACCGCGCGGATGGCGGGGGCGGTGCCCTCCGGTTTCAGGGTCACGCTTCGGCCGCCCCGGTCCGTGAACGTATACATCTCCTTCGTGACGATGTCGGTCGACTGCCCGACTCCGCGCGTGAACAGCTCGGTCGCCTCGAAGGTCGGCGTCTCGATCCGCTCGTAGCCCGCACCTTCGAGGATCGACCGCGCCGCCGCCTCGACACGCGCGCGCG
>DATGIR010000314.1:0-6535 GCA_035295605.1 Fimbriimonadaceae bacterium
CGGTCGAGCCGTCAACCAGAAACGCCTGCGGGATCTGTTCGACCTGATAGAGCTTCACGACGGGTGAATCCCAATACTTGTCGTCGGTGATCTGGTCCCAAACGATCCCCTTGGTCTTCATCTCCGCGGAAAGTGTTTTGATCGATTGCTTGTCGTTCAGGCTGATGCCAAGGATGTCGAAGCCCTTGGCGTGTTGGCCACGATACACCTTCACGATGTTCGGCGCCTCGGCCATGCACGGGCCGCACTGCGTCGACCAGAAGTCAAGAAGGACGACTCTGCCTTTAAAGTCGCCCGGGAAGTGGACTGTTTTGCCGGCTCGATCCTTGGCGGTGAATGCGATCACCTTGTGGCCGGTGGTGAGGTCGGAACGGATCCCGAGCGTGTGGCCGACGCCGAGCAGGGGCATCAGCGGGAGAAGCGTGCAGAGCATGAGCGGTACCTCCGCCTTAGGATAGCAAAGACGGAGGGAGCTCGGTCGCTGGGAGTCACGAAGGCTTGTGTGCCGGCTTGAGGTAGCGATCGAGGGTCGCGGCGAGGCGAATTCCTCGAAGCTCGTCGCCGTCGGCGAGAATCATTCCGGTCGAGCCGTCGACGAGGAAAGCGTCCGGAATGAAGCGGATGTTGTACTTCCGCGCCTCAACGAACTTGGGCCCATCGAGAACCTGATCCCAATTCACGCCAAGCACCTTCATTATCGGGCGCAGCGCCTTCACCGTGCTCTTGCGCTCCTGGGTCATGCCGAGAACCTCGAAGCCCTTGGGATGCGCGATCTTGTATATCTTCACGAGCAGCGGCATATCGCCGATGCAGGCGTCGCACCACGTCGCCCAGAAGTCGAGCATCACCAGCTTGCCCTTATAGTCGCCCGGAAAGTGGATCGTCTTGCCGTGAAAGTCTTTGACCGTGAACGCAGGCGCCTTCATTCCGGCCACGGGCGTTACCGGAGCCGAGAATTGAGCCGGCGCGCCGGCCGCCGAAAGGCAGAGTGAAACCAATGAGATGAGCATTTGCAAAACCCCCGTTGGTTTATCGGTACGGAGTCGGTCAGCTTCTCAGGGTGCGCCCTTCAGGCCGTTGAGCGCACTCGTCACGGCAGGCAGAAGTGCGTCTCCGCGAATGGCCTCGCCCTCGGCAACCACCTTGCCCGTGTTGCCGTCCACGATGAACGCGGCCGGGATCGCGCGGATACCGTAGAGCTTCGCGATGTCAGCGTCCCAGAACTTCCCATCCGCGATCTGGTTCCAGGTCATGCCTTCCTTTTGGGTCACCGGGACGATCTGCTTGATCGTGTCTTTGTTGTCCAGGCTGATCCCGAGAATCTCGAAACCCTTGTCGTGCATCTGGTTATAGACCTTGACCACGTTGGGTACCTCGCCCATGCAAGGGCCGCACCAGGTTGCCCAGAAGTCGAGCATCACGACTTTGCCCCTGAAGTCGTCCGGGAAGTGCACGGTCTTTCCAGAGGTATCGGTGGCGGTGAAGGAGATCACCTTGGTGCCGGGGTGGAAGGTCGGGAGCGGGGCTGGGATCGGAATCTCGGCCACGACCTTTCTCGACTTGACGATCGCCAGGCGCTTCCCACCTCCGTAGACGCCGTTGATCTCGTAGGTCGTACCGCCGATGTTGAACGGCTTGGCGGCATCGAACATCTCGAAATTGCTATTGAAGCGCCCGTCGCCGTTCCGGTCGATGAGCACCGCCGTCGACGGAGGGGTCTTATCGGCGCCAGATCCTCTGAGGAACTCGCCGTGGGTCTGAAAGTCGATGACCATCGCGTGGTAGCTCTTGCCGCCGAGGGTGACCTTGCCGTCCAGGGCGTAGTTGGCGTAGTAGAGGAGCGCGTCTCTGAGGCCGACCTTGGCGCGTTCCGCGTCGTTCGGATCGAAGCGGTAGAAGGTGACCTGAACCGGCTTTCCCCCTCCGATCGGCGAAGGCGCCATCAGGTCGGCCATGTAGAGCTTGAAGCCGTCCGGCTTTCGCGAATCTTGAGGCCTCGCTTTCCACTCGGTGGGCTTAGCCTGGCGAAAATCGCCCTTACCGCTGAAGTCGATGTCGACGGCGAACGGCTGCCCGCCCTTGTCGATCTCGATGGCCGGGAACTTCTTGCCGCCGAATTCCCAGGTTCCAAAGAGGGCGGCTCCCTCAGGCACGTTCTTCAGCGACTCCGGCCGGGTGGCGCTCATCGTAAGCCGCTGCGGCATGAAGAAGCCGATTTTCGGCATCGCGCCGGTGAGGACGGGGTGAAATTCGACGCTCGGCGCTTGGCCGATCAGGAGCGCGGAGAACAACGTGGTTAGCAAGCAGGACACCTCTGGTGAGATTATGACGGCGTTGGCTAGTGACAGAATACGAATTCAGCCCACGGCATGAGAGTCACGCAGTTCGACATCGCCAAACTCGCCAACGTCTCCCAGGCGACGGTCTCCCGGGTCCTGGCCGGAGACGACCGAGTGGAGGACAGCATTCGAGCCCGCGTCATGGCGGTGATGCAAGAGAAGAACTACCGGCCGGACGTACGCGGGCAGGCGCTTCGAAGCCGCAGGACGGGGCTGATCGGCTTGGTCCTGAAGCGGCCCCACGGCGGACTCTCTGGCGACCCGTTCTTCGCCGCGCTCACCGCCGGCATCATCGACTTTCTCTGCGGGCGGCCGTACCACCTGTGCGTGGACATGGTGACCGACGAAGTTTCCCAGGAAGGCGTCTACGACGAGATGCTCCGCTCGCGGCGGGTCGACGGGCTGATCCTGGTCGAGCCGGAAGCGTCGGACGAGCGGATCGCGTTGCTGCAGCGTGACCGCTTCCCGTTCGTGCTGATCGGCAATCCCAAGAACGAGGCGGTGTTCAGCGTCGACAACGACAACGTCCACGCCGGGAATCTCGCGGCACGCCATCTTTACGAACAGGGCTACCGGGACGTCGCGTTTCTGGGGGCACGGAGCGGCATCGCGGTCTCTGACGACCGGATAGAGGGGTACGCGATGGCGGCGGCGGCCTATGGGGAGACGCCGCGAGTATTCCATGCCGAGTTCGGCTACGAGGCGGCCCGGCTGCGCGCGATGGAGGTTTTCGCCTCGGGCAAACCGCCGGGCGGTCTGGTCGTTCTGGACGACTTCATGGCGTTCGGTGTGTATCAGGCGGCGCGTGATTCAGGCGTCGAGGTGCCCTCCGAACTGGGGCTCGTGGCCTTCAATGACAGCAGCCTCTGCTCGCTGTTCCCTGGCGGGCTTTCGTCGGTCAGCCTGGCGATCGACGAGATCGTAACGACCGCCCTCAGCAAGCTTTTGCGGGTGATCGAGAGCGAGCCGGTGTCGCCGGTCCGGGACATCGTGCCCTGCGAGCTGCGCTCCCGTGGGAGCTCCTTTAGGTTCAAAACTTAGCTCTTTAATAGTTAGCGTATACTAACCGTAAGTGATAACTTACGTTCGCCCGCCGGATACGGCAACGAAACTGACGGCTCTCGCCGATCCTCGGCGACGAGAGATATTCGAGCTGTTGACAAGTGGCCCGAAGTCGGTGGCGGCCCTCTCCAAAGAGCTGCCGGTGACCCGGCCGGCAGTATCTCAACACCTTAAAGTGCTCCAGGACGCAGGGCTCGTGAGCCACCGGGTCGCGGGAACGCGGCACCTCTACCGGCCGAACGTGATGGGCGTCGCCGTGCTGCGCGACTACCTCGATGCGATGTGGAGGAAGGCGCTCGATACCTACAAGGGAGAGGTCGACCGGGCGTTTGCCGAGCAGAAGGAAAAGCAATGACCGGGAATGCGCAAATTCTGTGATATGATGACTGGGAATACGTATTCACGGTTCTATTGCGATGGGGCAAGCACTTGATTTCGTGATCCGATGCCGTGCATGGCGCGGACTGAGCGTTCTCCTCACTTTCCTTCTTGCGGCGCTAGCTATTGCGGTTCCGCACACGTTCGGCTACACCGCCCCGGCGGGGACCAAGTCGGTCAACATCGCCGGCACATTCAACGGCTGGAACAAGGATGCAACCCCGCTGCGGGCCGGGGGCGACGGCAGGACCTGGAGCGTTACTCTCGAACTCGAGCCCGGCAGGATTCAATACAAGTTCGTGTTGGACGGCGGAACCTGGGTGACGGATCCGAGCACCAAGTCGGAAAGCGACGGTAACGGCAACACCAACTCGGTGCTGTGGATCCTTCCGGACGGATACGACCGCCCGGCGGCGAAGGGTGACGGCGAGATCGCGGTCAGCGCGCTCAAGCATGAGACCGACGAGCCCGACCTCAACTACGACCGCGGCCAGCTCC
Source organism: Fimbriimonadaceae bacterium (assembly GCA_035295605.1). Taxonomy (GTDB): domain Bacteria; phylum Armatimonadota; class Fimbriimonadia; order Fimbriimonadales; family Fimbriimonadaceae; genus DAIDHV01. Next base: position 4,278 of record DATGIR010000314.1, read on the forward strand.
AAATCTCCCTTCGAGCCCGGCCGAACGACATCGAGCATGTTCGGTTGCACGTTCGGGGCGGCGCCGACCTCGAAATGCGGCAGGTCGGGGAGGACGAGATCTTTGCCCGCTACCGGGCAGAAACGCCGTGGGATCGTTCCAGAACGATCGCCTACGACTTCTTTCTCGTCGACGGTTCGAAAACCCTCTACTTCGGGCCGCGCGGAGTTACGGAATCGCCAGAGGGCAACCTGTTCATTCTCGATCGGGCCACCTACAAACCGCTGATCGTGCCGAGCTGGGTGGAGCACTCGGTGATCTATCAGATCTTCCCCGACCGGTTTGCGAATGGCGACAAGAGCAACGATCCGCCGAACGTGAAGCCCTGGGATGGGCCGCTCGACTACGGGACCTGGCTAGGCGGAGATTTCGCCGGAATTCAGCAGCATCTGAACTACCTGGAAGTGCTCGGGATCTCGTGCATTTACTTCAATCCCATCTTCCAGTCGCCGGTCTACCACCGGTACGAGACAAGCGACTTTCACGCCGTCGCGCGAGAGCTTGGGACAAACGCCCAGTTCGACGACTTAACCAAGACGCTCAATTCGAAGGGAATTCGGACGGTGCTGGACGGGGTGTTCAACCACACCGCAACAGATTTCATGCCGTTCGCGGACGTCGTCAAAAACGGCGCCGCCAGCCAGTACAAAGAGTGGTACACGTTCAAGGGCTTTCCGGTGAAGCTGGGCCGAGACCACAACTACGTGGCGTGGAACGACTACCCGAGCATGCCCAAGCTCAACCACTCCAACCCGCAGGTTCAGGACTACGTGTGGGGCGTGCCGAAGTTCTGGGATTCCCAGGCGGCGATCGCGGGCTGGCGGCTCGACGCCGCTAACGAGGTGCCCGACGCCTTTTGGCAGGGCTTTCGACGGGCCGTCAAGGCAGTCAACCCGGAGGATTGGATTGTCGGCGAGGTGTGGGGCGACGCCAGCCATTGGCTCAAGGGCGACATGTGGGACTCGGTGATGAACTACCCGTTTCTCTTCGCCACGACCGGCTTCGTCGGCGCGGATGGGGACGGCAAACCGAGCAGCTTCATGCGGAAGGTGATGGCGAACTATGCGAACTACGCCCCGCAGGTATCGCGGAACCTCATGAACCTGATCGACAGCCACGATACGCCGCGCATCCTCAACGCCTGCGGTGGCAACCGAAAGCTTGCGGACCTTGCTGCGATCCTCGAATTCGCATGGGTCGGGGCGCCGACGTTGTACTACGGCGACGAGATCGGGATGGCGGGAGGGCGTGATCCGGACGACCGGCGCGGCATGACGTGGGAAGCCGTCACCGAATCGAACCCCACGCTGAAGCTCTACCGGAGCCTGATTTCAGCGCGGCGGAAGTCGCTGGAGCTTCAGTCGGGCGATCCGGTCGCGTTGCTGGCAGACGACGACGCCGACACACTGGCGTTCGGGCGGACGATCAACGGCAGAGCCGCGATTTGCGTGGTCAACCGCGCGAACGCCCAGCGCGGGGTTCATGTGAGCCTCACGGCCGTCGCGCCTAAGATGCGCGCGCTCTACGATGCGCTCACCGGGAAGCCGGTCAGGATCGAGCCGGACGGCACGGTCTCACTGGTGCTCGAGGCGCAGAGCGGCACAATTCTGATTCCCGAGCGGCCGTGATGCGACTCCTTCGCGTCTTCCTTGCCGTCGCCATCGCGCTGATCGGCGCGGCGGGGGCGTTTTCCCAACAGCTCTCCTGGGTCGGAGACACCAACCTGTATCTGACCGGGGTGGGAGGGATTCCCACGCTCGGCGGGTTCGTCGAGCCAACCCAAAGCGTGACCGTGACCACCCAGACCTACCCGATCAGCCCCGGGCAGAGCGTGTTCCTCGTTTACAGCATCGACCACTGGAATACGAGCGCCCGCGTCCGGCTTGCCTTCGATTACAACACCGGCAACAACACCCAGTGGTACGCGGTGCTCGGGCCGCTCAAGCCGAACAGCGACGTGCTGTTCTATATCGAGGCGGACTCGACCGGCAGCCCGACGCTCTACGACAACAACAGCGGCCAGAATTTCGGCTTCATCTCCCGCTTCGAGCCGGCGGTGCGGCGCGGTGCGATTCTGCAGTGGTTTGCGACCCCCTATTCGACGATCCTTCAACGGCTGCCGGAGGTGGCTCAGGCGGGGTACGGAGCCATCTACCTTCCTCCCCCGCAGAAGTCGGGCGGCGGCGGCGTGAGCGTGGGCTACAACCCGTTGGACCGCT
>DATGIR010000315.1:0-11558 GCA_035295605.1 Fimbriimonadaceae bacterium
CGAAGCGATGACCGAGCCGCCCACTACGACGTCGACCCGCATCGTATCGCCGGAGTTGACGACGGCGCCTTCGACGGTGCCATAAAAGTCGTTCGGCGAAGTGTGGGTCGCGGTGGCGATGGCGCCGGCCGGCACGAACACACGCTGGAGTTGGTCGCCCACGGGCACGTCGATCGCGGAACGGTAGGGGCTTCCGGCGAAAAGGTCAGGCAAGTTCGGCACAACCGAGCCTTGCGAGGCGGTGATATCGATCTGTTCGTCCTGGGCGCTTGTGACGATCCGGTTGAAGGTGGGATCCCAGAAGATGGGGAAGCTCGTCCCGCTGAGGAGGGTTTCGTTGCCGGAGCCGTCCGTGCTGAAGTAGGTCGCCTCCACGATGAAGAGGCCGAAGTCCCCGGTGGTCAGCCCGCTCGTGACCGGCGTTATGTCGGCCAGCACCTTCGAGCCCTGGGTGAGGGTGGGGTAGAGCACGTATTGGTGCTGCAGCCAGTCGGCAAAGGTGGTGCCCTCGACGGTCGGGTTACCCGGGCGCTGGGCGTTGAGGATGGTCTGCGCGGCAGAGGAGAGGCCGGACAGGTTGCTGCCCAGGGAGGGAGTTGCATAAACCTGAGCATTCAAGCTGGCGGCAAACGTCGGGTACTCGACGAGAAGCTTCGCCCATGCCGTGCCCCCCATCATGTATCGAAGCAAGTAGGGTCCCGAGCCGCCGCTCACCGGCAACGGCAGGGAGCGCAGGTTGGGAGCGATGAAGACGGGTCCGCTCAGGGGCCGCTGGTTGCTCCAGTCGTAGGCGCCCTTCATGTCGTAGGTGTTTTCGAGAACGGTCTCGATGACGTTGGGGTCAAGCCCGGCGGGAAGCGCGGCCGGGGTTCGGGCAACCTTCATGGTCACGGCGCGTACGAGCCCTTCCTCAAAGCCGTCCCACGCGTACCCGTCAGGGCCGAGGTAGGCGAGGAGCAGGCAGTGCAGGAAGTTGACAGCCGCCGTTTCGTTGGCGTTGTAGACCGGGAATCGAACCTCGGGGACGCCGCTGCCGTTGTTCGGCAGGAAGTAGCCGCCGGCGACGGCGTCGCGGTCGCCGATCGAGGCGTCGAAGTTCGCCACGTGAACGGTGCCACCAACCGCCGGCATGCCGAAGATCAGATCGAGGGTGGACTTCGCGGCGTCGAAGGTGTTCTGCAGCAGGGTCTGATAGGCGGTCGGAAAGACCTCGCTGCCGCTCGTGTCGAACTGGAGGACCAGGTCGCCCCCACCGGGCGGAGGCGCAAAGTTAGGCTTGGGCCCGGGTAACCGAACGACGGTTGGCAGGCTGAACGGAATCTCGCCGTGGTAGCGGCCGATTCCGACCCGGTTTCGGCGCGACACGAGGGTGAGCTGGGTGGAAGCCTTCGCGAAGCCGCGAACCAGCATGTCCGCTTGTTGAACCACGGCGCTCCGCGACGACCCGCTTCCGGGGGCCAAGGTGAGGACGGTGGCGTTGGCGGCCAGCGGTAGGCATGCGGCAAGCGCGGCGCTTAGGATGACTCTCATTCCGGCAAATCTCATAGGTAGCTCAGGCAACAGCGAATGATAGACGCTTCCCGCCGTTAGGTTAGGTCGCGATTGGGCAGACGGCGGGTTTAGAGTTCGCTAAGGTCCGCGTTTTTCGGGCCGTTTCGCCTACTGGGACTCGACGGCGTGTAGCGAGAGCGAGATGAGCGTTACAAAGGCGGAGTGCGCTTCGACGAAGCCGGGGAAGTCGCCTTCCACGGTGTATCCGTTCGCGCGGCTCATTCCGGGGAAGCGCTCGCACATGTCGGCCTCCTCGCTTCGGTTGAACTCGATGGCCATCTTGAGCGGCGCCGGATAGGCGATCTTCGGGAGCTTCGACCGCATCTCAACGCCGCGTTTCGCGGCCGCCTCGATCATCGGACCCGTCTCGGAGGGGTGCAGAAGCTGGCCGCTGTAGCGGCCGTAACCGCGTTTAACCGCGGCAGTGGCGATGCCGGGAACCAAGTCGGCTGCTTCGGCGATTCCGGCAGCGTCGGAGGAGACGGCGACGGTTGGGATTCCGTAGTGGGCGGCGACCCCCATGCTCAGCCCCATCTCGCCGATCTCGCGGCCACCGAGGAAGACGCGGTGAACGCCGCCCGTGTAGGTGTGCTCCATGATTCCGCGCGCGGTGCCGGCCTTGGCGTGGTAGCCGACGAGGATTGCCGCATCGAAAGCCTCATCGCCGACGCCTTGCATCATGCCGTCGGTCATTCCGAAGCCGTTGCCGGATACGAGGCGCGTACCAGGCTCCAGCTCCTCGACGAGCAGGTTCTTCATGACCCCGTGAGAGTCCTTGACGACCACCTCGGTCGCGCCCGCCGCTCGGGCGCCGCGGATGGCCGCGTTCACGTCGTGGGTCATCATCCGGCGCGCAAAACCGAAGTCGTACACGTTCCCGCTAGGGCGTGAGCACTGCGCCCAGGAAACGAGTCCGGTGATCCCCTCGATGTCGGCCGAGATGTAGATGCGCATGAGAAGCGGGTTTACCCCCTTCTCAGTTGTCATGTTGCCAAGTTTCCAGGTCCCCATGTCTCCGGGCAACCTAGAAGCCTGGAAACCTGACAACCTGGAAACCTACCTAAAAGCGTGAGCCTGCTTGGGTTCTTCGTCGATCTCCAGCCGCGACGTGCCGTTTCCTAGGGCGGTGACGGTAATCCTGGTGAACTGAAAGTCTCCGTTCGGGCTGTGGACGCGCGCGAATTGAATGGTCTTCGGATCGAGCTTGCGGATCAGCGGAGGCTGCCAGCCGTCGTCCGTCTTGAGTTGCCGCGACAGCTTATCGGCAAGATTCTCGGTGGTTTCGGGGAGCGTCCAGGTCCGGATCAGGTGGCCGTCTTCGGGCCGGATGAACTTGGATTCGGCCGGGATGCCGGCGACCAGCGGCGGCACGAATGGCCCGGGCGGGCGCAGGAGCCACCACTCGATCGCGGTCCCGGCGAGAAAGCCGAAGATCAGAAAGGGAATCCAGGGCAGCCGTCGGCCCCGCCGTCGGCTCAACCTAGATGGGCCGGATTCAAGCCTTCCAGCTCGGGCAGCACGAACAGGCCGTCCTTGCGGATGAGCTTGCCGTCGAAGTAGATTTCGCCTCCGCCGTACTCCGGCCGCTGAATGCAGACCGTATCCCAGTGGATCGCCGACTTGTTGCCGTTGCCTCCGGGCGGATCGTAGGCGTTACCGGGGGTGAGGTGGAAGCTCCCGGCGATCTTCTCGTCGAAGAGCGTGTCCTTCATGGGGTGAAGCACGAACGGGTTAAAGCCCAGGGACCATTCGCCGAAGTAGCGGGCGCCCTCGTCCGTGTCGAGAATCTCGTTGAGCTTGGGTGTCCCAGAACCCGCCGACGCCTCGACGATCTTCCCCTTCTTCACCGTGTATTTGATGTCCTTGAACTCCTGACCCTGGTACAGCGAAACCGTGTTGTAGGCGACGGTGCCTTCCATGCTTTCGCGGACGGGGGCGCTGAAGCACTCGCCGTCGGGAATGTTCCGGTCGCCGGTGCATGCGACGGCGCCGATCCCCTTGATCGAGAAGCGAAGGTCGGTTCCCGGCCCGGTGATGTGAACCTGGTCGGTGCGGTTCATCAGGGCTTCGAGGGGTGCGCACGCCTTGGCCATTTTCGAATAGTCCAAGGTGCATGTTTCAAAGTAGAACTTTTCGAACGCGGGTGTGGACATGTTCGCTTGCTGGGCCATGCCGGGGCTCGGCCAGCGCAGCACCACCCACTTGGTCTTCGGCACCCGGACACCGAACACGACCGGTTGAACGTACTCCCGGCTCCACATCGACTGGACGTCGCTTGGAATATCCGAAAGCTCGGCGTAGTTGTCGGTGCCGCGGAGCGCGAGATACGCGGTCATCTGCTCCATCTCATGCTTCTCGATCTCAGCGATGGTGCGAGCGTTCGCCTCGGTCATTCCCAACATCAACTGCCGGCGGACAAGGTTGCTTTCCAATCGCACCGCGACCTGGGCGCCCTTGGCTCGGGCGGCTCGGACCATCTCGGCCACCGCCTCGTCGGGAATGTCGAAAGTGTGAATCAGGAGGCGGTCCTTGGGGCCAAGCTCCAGGGAGTGGCTGACGAGCATCTCGGCGAGCTTCGTCACGCGGGGATCTAGCATAGGCGAAGGTTACCTTTGGGTTCCCAAAACGACGAGAGCCCCCGACGCAAGCGCCGAGGGCTCCCGAGACTCTAAGCCAGGCTTACTTCTTGCCGGTCTTGTCGTCCTTCTTCATGTCGCCGCCACCCTTGGTGGTGTCAGTCTTGGTGTCGGTTTTCGTGGTCGTGGTGTCCGTCTTGGTCGTTTCGCCAGCGGTACCAGCGGTACCAGCCGTTCCAGCCGTGGTGGTTGTGGAATCGGTCTTGGTGGTGTCGGTCTTAGTGGTGTCGGTCTTGGTCGTGTCCGAGCCGGTGGTCGTGGTGCTTGTGGCAGCCTTGCCGCCGGTACCGCCGGTGGCATTCGCGTCGCTGTTGTCACCACCGCTGCAGCCGGCGACGACGATCATTCCGATAGCGCTCACGATGAGCAGGCTAATGAGCTTTTTCATTTTGTTTTTGTTCTCCAATGTTGAGCGATTAAGCGCACTGCGACGTACACCCAATCACGGGCATGATACCACTCTCACGAGATTTGCCCGGGAAAATTGCGAGGGGATTCTTCGCCTCAGAATCCGCCCATCCCGCCGAGAAAGCTGAAGCCGGAGAGCGAGTCTTCAGACATGTTCACCTTGGTCATGTGCCAGGTGTCGACGGGGAAGATGAGCCAGGCGCGCGAGGTCTCTCTGTGGAACTCGATGTCGACGTCCTTGAGCGTGAAGTCGTGAGAGCCGCCCAGGATGTTGACGCTCAACTTGACGGGTGAGAGGATGTGGGCTTCGTCGTTGGTCACCACCGGCAACGGCTGGAGGACGGTCACGTTTGGCTGATACTTCTTGATCGCGTTGGCGATCTGGCTGGAGGTGAGGCTCTGATTGTTGACCTGAAAGCCCTCCGCGAGCTTGTCCAGCACACCACCGGCACGACCCTCCTTGCTCGCCTTGATGGAGTCGTTCAACGCCGCCACGATTTGCTCGGAGTCGCTGGTCCGTGGCCGGGACGAGGCGTGCCCGAGGACGAGCACGATGACCGCGAGCGCGGCGAGGGGAATCCAGGGGCTGATCTTGCCGGCTAACCGGACAGGCACCCGCGAACGGTTTCGATGTCGTTGTTGATCCATTCCTTGAGCTCCTCGAGGGATGCGAGACGCCGTTGTTCCCGGATATGCGAAACCAGTTGGAGCGTGACGGAGCGGCCGTAGAGCGATTCGCCCGAGAAGTCAAGCAAGTGGGCCTCAATCACGCGGTTCGTTCCGTTCACGGTTGGCCGGTCACCGATGCTGACTGCCGCAGCAAATTGACCGAAGGGCGTCACCGCTTGAGCGACATATACGCCGTCCGGCGGCAAGATGTGACGCGCGGGAAGGCCGAGGTTGGCGGTTGGAAACCCAAGTTGGCGGCCGAGCTTGTCGCCCGATATGACAACCCCGCGAAGCGCGAAGGGTCGACCGAGCATGCGGCCGGCGGTTGCCAGATCGCCGGACGCGACGGCGGCCCGAATCGCGCTTGAACTGACGCGAACTCCGTCGAGCTCGAACGGCGGGACCACGGTGGTTTGCACGCGAGCTTCGAGCCAGTCGGTCGTGCCGAGCCGGTCGTGACCAAATGCGAAATCGTGTCCGACAACGAGATGGGATCCGTGGAGCTGCGCCTGGAGGATCGTCGCGAGGAAGTCCTCGGCGCTTGTCTCGCTAAGAGCCCGATCGAACGCGAGTACGACGGTGAGGTCGACTCCGAGATCGCTCAGCAGGCTCAGGTTGTCTGTCGGCTGGCTGAGGGTCGAGGGCGCCCGCTCGGGAGCGAGCGTCATGGCGGGATGCCGATCGAAGGTGACGAGGCCGCACGGGAGGTCTGCCGCGCGGGCGATGGCGACCGCCTTTCGGATCACCGCCTGATGGCCGAGGTGAAAGCCGTCAAACGTCCCCAGGCATAGGACGGTCGCCGGCCATTGCGGATCGAGCCCGGCGGCGCCGAAGAGGATTAGCATTCGGCCACGGGCGGGCGGCGCCGAGCGATGGTCGCGGCGACGAAGAAGCAGAACAGCTCGGCTCCGAGGGCGGCGCCCCACGTTTTCGGGGCCAACCACGCCTGAATCGGAAGCTGCTGCGGCATGGGCTCGCTCAGGGCGCTTGTAGGGGCGGATAGCAACCGGGCGAGGGCGACGGTTATCGCGACGTGCATGAGCGGGAACGTGACGGCGGTGACAAAACTGGGACGCGGATACGGACTCAGTCCGTGAAAGCCGATGCAGAGACCGGCGAGGAGCGCCGCCCCGCTGGTAGGGGGGACCGCCTGCATGGCAAGGTCGATTCCGCGATGCGGGTTCGCGCCAAGCCAGGCCGGGATCGCGCCGAGGGAGGCGAGCAGGGCGGAGGCGAACGCCGAGAGGAGGATCAGGTTTCGACGGGAGATTTCAGGCGGGGCAGGTTGCTTCTCGGCCATCGAGATCAGCCCGGAACGTCCTCGGGACGCACTTCGCTCGCGCTGCGGTTCTCTTCGTGAATCTGCTGATACACCTCTTTACGGTGCACGGTGACGTCCTTGGGCGCGCGAATACCGAGGCGAACCTGCTCACCGCGTACTTCCAAGACTACTACCTCGATTCCTTCGCCTATGACGATGCTCTGATGAACCTTTCTGGTGAGCACCAGCATGATTTATTCGCCCTCCGTGGCCGGCGGCGTGGTATGAGCTGTTACGCGGTGCGTCCTAAACCGCTACAGCGCTCACCCGGTTCGCCTGTGGGAACACCCGGTGCTTTGTAGTATACGTCTCGTCCTGCAACACAAGTTGAATTGCGATCCGCCGCTCCAGATCGATAAGAATCGGTCCGGCGAGGTTGATCGTCATCTCGTCCGGCTGGCCCGGCGGGATGCTGACGGTGACATATACGAGGCGGGGTGTTGAATCCGTTAAACCGAAGCGCTCGACTTCGGCGTCGTCGACCTTCGGCGCGTAGGTGGGCACCCAGTTCGCGGGGTCGGTAATCAGGAAAGCGAGCTGCGGCTCGTCGAGGCTCTGAAGCCAGCGGAACGGCGAATCCGGCTTGTGGCACAAGATCAGATAGCGCTGATGGTCGGGGAAGCCGACGAGTCCGTCCGCAAGCGTGACGACGTCGGAGTCGATGTACCCGACCGTGCCAAATCTGGTCGTTTCGAAGAGGTGCGTTTCGTTCATTAACCGGTTCCGGAGCTTTGCAGGTAGCTCGCCAACGAGAGCGTGGAAGCCTGTGCCGCCATGGTGATTGCCGCCTGATAGACGGTCGCCGCGCTTTGGTATTGCGTGGCAACCTGCGCGATGTTGGCGTCGGTCAGGTTCGAGATTTGTGCGGTCAGGTCGTTCGTTCGCAACGCGTTCGCGTTGGTCAGGGACGTAACTTCCTGAAGGTTTCCGCCGATGGAGCCGCGCGCCTGAAGGATCGCGGTCTGCGAATTCTGGAGGTTGGTGATGTCCACGCCGCTCAACGCGCTGACGTTGCCGCTCGAGAGGTCGTTCTTGAACGTCTGCAGCTGGTTGTACAGGTTGGTGAACATCGTGCCTGCCTGCGTGTTGACAGCCATCGTCTGGCCGGGTCCGACTTCGACGTTGACGTTGTTGTTGTCGCCCGCGTAGGTGAGCGCGCCGGCGACAACGGAGAATGGCGCCGCCTGCGTCTTCTGGCCGGCGAAGAGGTACTCGCCGTTCGCACCCTGCGAGTTCGCGAGGGCAAGAAGCTGCTGCTGCATCTGGGTGACCTGATTGACCATGCCCATCCGCGCGTTCTGATCGGTCGTCGAGTTTGCGGCCTGAACGGCAAGCTGATACGCCTGGCCGGTCATGTCGTTGATGCTCGAGAGTGCGTTGTCGCTCTCGGACAGAAACTGCTTGGCGTAGGTTAGGTTCGAGCTGTACTGGTTGAGCGTGTTCTTGAGCGACGTAAGCGTGAGCGACTGATACATACCGAACGGGTCGTCGCTGGGCTGGTTGAGGCGCTTGCCCGTGCTGATCTGCTGTTGAAGCGCTACCTCGGCCTGCTGCGCATTCTGAATGGCAGCGCTCGAGAACTCATAGATATAGCTCGTGCTGACTCGCATGACGATGGGTCCTACTGTCCCGGTGAAATTATCGGCACTTTAGCGCCGCCGCCTTACTCCGGCGCAGGTTAATGGAGGATGTTCATCAGATCGGTGAGCGTCGAGTTCACGATGTTCAGCGTCTCGGCCGCCGCCTGATAGCTGCGCTGGTACTGGACCATGTGCGACATCTCTTCGTCGACGGACACGCCGCTGATGCTCTGGATCTGGTTCTGGATCTGCGTGGCTACCGCCTGCTGGGTTGAGAGCGTGCTTGTCGCGGAGGCGACTTGCTGGCCGACGCCGGTGACCATCGAGTTGTAGAAGTTGCCCGTCGTTTGATTGCCGAGTGCTGCGACCGGCTGAGTCGCCGTGTCGGCGATTTGAAGTGCCAACGCGGTGTCGCCGGTGTTCCCGGAAACCCCGGTGGCGATGTTCTTGAAGTCGGCCAGAACGGCGGGATCGAGGTCGAACGCGATGGCGCCTGCCGAGGTGTTGAAGAAGTTCTGGTTGGTCGTGCCGTTGACCGTCTTACCCGTCGACATCAGCGAGTTGACCTGCGTACGCAAGTTGTTCGCGAGGAGGTCCAGGTTTCCTTGGGCGCCCGTGATCGAGTTGAGCGTAGCGAAGTTCCCGGCAAGCTGGCCGCCGGTGATGTTATAGGTGTCGCCGTTAGCCGTCACGGTTCCCGTCGCGGCGTTGAACGTCGTGGGAAACGTGTGGGCGCCGGTGCGGTCGACCAGATCGAACTGGTTGACGTTGACCGACATCGTGCCGTCCGCGAGCGTCTGGGTGCTCACGTTGACGAGCGAGCTCAACTGCTGCACGGCCGCGTCCCGTTGGTCGAGCAGTCCGTTCGGCTGGCCGCCGCCCGAGCTTTGGGTCCGGATTTGGGAGTTGAGCTGAGCGATCTGGTTGCCGAGCGCCTGGATCTGCTGCATCGTCTGCGCAATCTGTCCGTTCGCCTGCGTCGAGAGCTGCTGGAGGTTGGCGTAGGTGTTGCGGACATCGCCGGCCAGCGAGCTGCCGGCCTGCTGAACCGCCTGGAGGTTCGCGTTGTTCGGCTGGGACGCCAACGAAGACCACGAGTTGTAAAACGCGGTGAGATCGTTCGAGATCCCGGTTCCCCCGGCGTCGGTGAAGAGCGCCTGGATCTGCTGGCCTCCGGCGAGTTGGGCGTTCGTCTGGCCAATGCTCGAAGCAGACGAAAAACTCTGCGCCGTCAGGAACATGTTCCGCATCCGATTGATGCTGGCGACGTTGACGCCCGTGCCGACGTACTGGGGGCCGTTGGGCGAGTAGATCGTCGTTTCGGGATTCTGCCCAAACGTCACCGTCTCCCGCGAATACCCGGCGGTATTCGCGTTGGAGATATTGTTTCCGGTGGTGCTTAGGGCGTCCTGAAACGCCTGGAGCGCCTGGCTGGCTTGGGTTATGCCGGTGAACGAGTTCATATCGGTGCCTTAGGCGGCGGTATCCACCGCCACGTGCGTGTTGACGACCGCGCGGCCGACCGTTCGGTAGGGCGTGGGGCCATCTCCGGCGGCCTTCGCGATCAGCGTGAGGGTGCCGTTGATATAGGTCATCTCGTTGTCCAGGAGGGCGCGGTTCTTTTGGAGAACTTCCTGCACGTTTCTAGCGGCGACGGTAACGCGGTTGGCGAGACCCTGGAGCTGCTGTGCTTCGGCTTTCTCAAGCACCTGCACGAGACCTCGAAGGTTGGGCTCGGCGCCCAGCTCTTCGGCCAGCCTTTTCGTGCACGTCACAGCTTGCTCATCGATTTCGCGCATGCGCTCGACGTGGCTGTCGAGCTCGGGCTGAATGCGCTGAACTCGGGCGACGTCGCGGAGGGTGAGCGCGGCGGTCTGTTCGTAGAGCGAGCGCAACAGGCGCTCGCTGGTTCCGAGCCAGTCCCACCACAGGGTTTGGAGGTCTCTTGATTTCATAGTTTCTTCTCGGATTGGGCTTGCCCAGCCTGGGAAAGCACGAGTTTGGAAAGCTCTTTGTACATGGCGTCGCCGATACCGAAGCCGCCCTTGGAGGAGAGCTTCTCGGCGAGAACCTGATTGGTCATGTCCTCGTAGATGCCGCTGCCGGGCACCTGGTCGAACTCGTTCTTGCTTGCTTTGCGCATCTCGGTGACGAGCTGCTTGACGAAGGCGGTTTCGAACTCGTTGGTCGCTTTGTGGAGGCGCGCCAACTCGGGCTCGGCCTTGATAACGCCGGTGGCTTGGTTGGCTACGGCGAAGATGTTCGGAATCATTGGGTTTCGATCCTTGCCTTGAGGGCGCCCTGTTGAGCGAGTGCGGTGAGAATCTTGATGACGTCGTTGGGCTTGAGATCGAGCGCTTGGAACAGCTTCGCGAGATCCCAGATTCTGGTGGTCGGGCGAATGATCGCGATCTTGGAGCCTTCCTGGCCGGCTTGCACGTTGCTGTTTGCGACCGCAGTGGTTTGCCCGCCGGAGAAGGGGCCGGGTTGGCTCACGGAATTCTCGGTGTCGATCCGGATGCTGAGGTTGCCGTTGACGACCATCGCGGGACCGATGGTGACGTTGCCGCCGACCACGATGGTCCCGGTCCGCTCGTTGATCACGACCTTGGCGGGTGTGTCGGCATAGACGGAGGTGAGGAGCACGGCGCTCTCGACGGACTCGGGATCGCGCCCCTGGGGCACGGTGACGGCGACCGTGGTCGAGTCCACCGCGACGGCCCTGAAGTCTGGGTGTTGCTCGGCGAGTGCAGAAACGATACGGCTGCAGGTCGTCGGATTCGACTCGTCGAGGTCGAGATAGAGCTTGCGCGCACCGCCGTCCTCGAATACGACCTGGGTGTCGACACGGTTCTCGACGCTGGCCCCGTTAGGTATCACGCCGACGTTAACATGATTGCGCTGGACGGAGCTTCCGTTGGCGCCGGCGTTGAAGCCGCCGATGCTCAAACCTCCCCCGGCGGTCGCAATCACCTTCTCATGGGTGGGGTCGGTGGGGAGATAGAGAAGCGTTGGCGCCAATTGCCCGCCCTGAAGGCTCTTGGCGTCGCCGATCGATGAAACGGTGACGTCGAGGAAGGTGCCCGGCTTGGAGAGCGGCTTGAGCTTGACCGCGACCTGAACCACGGCAACGTTCTTCGCTGCCACGTTGGTCGGCACGATCGTGGTGCCGAGGCTCTTCATAAAGGCCGCGTACATGTTCTGGGTTAGCTGCGACTTGGTGCTATCGCCGGTGTTCTCCAGGCCGGTGACGAGGCCGATACCGATCAGCGTGATCTCACGCATGCCGCGCAGGTGGGCAATGGATTGGACTTGGACGTCGATGCCGTCGTGGTTCGCAGCTTCGATGTCCTTTCGCAGGGTCGCGTCGTCGTGGCGCCGCTTGAGCTCGAG
>DATGIR010000316.1:0-4096 GCA_035295605.1 Fimbriimonadaceae bacterium
GGGCCTCCCCATCGGCCTCCTTTCTGACTCCGACGGCGGCCTCAACCTTGCCTGGGGTGAGTTCGTCCTCGGGCCCGCTGCGGATCTAAAAGTGTAAAGGATGTCTTGTCATGAGTGTCAAGTATCTGTTGTCACTTGACATCCGGGGGGAGTCGGTGAGCAACGCGAACCGGTGGAGGGGGCCCTCACCCAGTTCGCTCCGCTCACAGCCTCTCCCGGGGGGAGAGGAGACGCACGGGGGCAGTTCGGCTACACCAGGTTTTGGCCGGGTTTGGCTTGCTTCCAGCGGACGTAGCCGTACCCGGCGGCGACCATGCATAGCCCGAGGAACAGCAGGACGGCGACCCGGATGGCGGCCTCGACGTTCGCCAAGTCGATGAGGAAGACCTTCACCAGCACGGTGCCGAAGATGGCGAGGGCCCAATAGCGGATATAAGGGGCGCGGTAGCCAAAGCCGAGGGCGATCAGGATCATCGCGTAGGCCGTCCAGGCCAGGCTCACGACCGCGTTGGCGCGCTCCTCGGGGAAGTTGGTCCAGTGAAGGCACAGGCGCGTGAAGCTCATCCAGTTGAGGGCGATTGGGACCGCGGTGAGGAAGATCCGCTCCTTCGTCGCGGTCGCGGTTGCGCGCACGAGCACGAGAGGAACAGCCAGCGCGATGATCAGCATCGCGGCTTCGAGCCGCAACCCCTGATGGTCGATGTCAAGGACGCCGGCGGGCGGGATCGCGGCGCCTAGGAAGAGCCCCGCCGCGACCCAGGCGAGGTAGATCAGGGCCTCCTCCTTGCGGCGGTAGTAGCCCACGAGGGCGACCGCGAACCATGTGAGGGCGCCGACCGCGAACGCCCGGGTATCGGCCAACCGGAGTTCGTGGGGAACGGAGACGGTGAGCACGAGGAAGAGGAAGCGCATCCAGGTGCCGCCCATGACTAGGCCGAAGCTGGCGATGGAGAGATCACGCGTTGTGCCGGAGACCGTGCGGGCCGTCGCCATCCCGCACAAGAGGCTCACTCCTACGGCGGCAAGCGAGAGCAGCATCTCGTGCTTGATCCCCGACTCCTCCCACTGGCTCATGGGCCACAGAATGCAAAGGCCGGCGCCCAACGCGGACAACGAGACGTAGAGCAGCTCCCGCGACTTGAACCGCCAGTGGAGGGCGAGCGCGACCACCGTGCAGATAAGGGCGCCGAGGGTTATCGCGGAGCTCGGCGAGAAGCTGGTCCGATTGAGGAGCAGCACGTAGACGAAGCGGACGAGGAACACCCCCGCCATAGCGCCCGAGCCGAAGACGAGATACGGGGCTTCAGTCGGCTGTAGCTTGGGCCGGGTTATCACCGCCTGAAGCACCCCGACCGCGATGAGGCAGACGGTCATCGAGAGATCGAACGCATAGGCGTACGGGGTCGAGGCGGTGTAACCGACGTAGAGTCCGATCAGGGAGATGTAGAGGAGCCAGCAGAAGACGAGGGAGGCCGCCAATCCGCGCCACCGGGTCAACGCGAAGAGCATCGCATAGGCGATGAGAGTCGTGAAGAAGAAGCTGACGACCGCGGTCGCGCCGGCCGCGGCGCCGCCGAACGCGAGGAGGCCGAGCCGCTCGAAGAGCGGGAGGGTCAGGGCGACGCCTACGGCGACGGAACCCTCGGCGGACAGACCGGCCCGGATCGCGCAGACGGCGCCGACGACGATGGCCGCCATCATGGCGAGCGGGACAGCGACCTCGTTGCCGAGGGGCAAGGTTTGGGGGTTCTCGAGCCAGAAGCCGAGGTATGCGCTTGCGGCGAGGGCGACTTCTACGCAGGCGAGCGTGCGCATCAGGTTCCCGGCCAGGCGGAGCGAGCCGAGGCTCAGCCCGATGGAAAGGACGGAGAAGGCGAGCGCGGCCTCGGTCCGGGTGTAGCCCATCGGAGCGAGGGTGACGGCGACGGCGAGGGCGCCGGCATAGAGGCTGTTTCGCGCCAGGACCCGGTCGCGCAGGAGCCATCCGCCCGCCGCGGCGCCGAGGACCAGGGAGAACACGTGGAGCGATCCGTTCTTGACGCCTTCGATGGCGACCCCGCCCACCCCGGCCAGGCAGACGATGGCGGCGGGAAGCCCACACTTGGGATCGACTTTCCAATCGCGGTGAACGAAGCCGTAGAGGAACGCGCACAGGAGCGCGTCGGCGTAGAGGGCGCCGACCCGGAGCTCCCAGACGTGGTTCGTGTAGGTGTAGATGGGGAGCAGGGCCAGCGTCGATGCGGCCCAAAGCCAGGCAGCCATGTCGACGAACCGGTTGCGCGCGATGATGAGCGCGCTGGGCACGAGGATCACGAAGTGCAGCCCGACGTCCAGTTCGGCGTTGTAGTCGTGCATGGGCAGCATCGCGGCGACGAGGCCGCCGATCATGCCGAGGGCGAGGAAGCTGCGCGACGAGCGCCATGCGGCGTACCCGAGGTTCGCGAGGCTCAGGAGGACGAAGAGTTCGACGGTGGTTCGGCCGCTGTAGAGGTTCGAGTAAGCCTGGCCGCCCGCGAAGGTGATGTAGAGGCCACACGAGCCAATGCCGGTCAGGATCTGGCCGAACTCCTCGCGCTCGTTGCGCTTGATGAAGCCGAGGACGATGAGGGCCAGGCAGAGCGCCACCGCTCCGCCGAACTTCATTTGCGGCGTCCAAACGGTGTGCGCGGCGGCGAGGGCCGCCAGGTAGAGGAAGCCGATGACGACGACGACGGCGCCGGCCCAGAGCAAACCGATCCGGCCGATCTTGTACTCGAGATCGTCGCCGGTCGGGCCCTTCGGGGGGGTTGATAGGACGACGGGAGCTACCGGCTCAGGCGCATGTGGCTCGGGGGCCGGAGGTTCGTCGGCGAGGGTCTCGACCGGGGGTTCCGGCTCGGGGGTCGCCGGGACCTCCCAGCCGGCGAGCGGGCGCGCGATGACGGGCGGAGGTTCCGCGGGGGTTGGCGGGGGTGGGGGCGGTGGCGCGGCGGCGGGTTCGCTGACACCCGGCCACTGATGTCGGGCGTACGTCGGGCTTGGCTCGATCAGCGTCAGCCGCCGATCGAGATCCTCCAACTTCTGCTCAATTTTTAGGAGCCGGCTGACAATCCGTTCGGTGTCGCGGTCGTCCACTCATCATCCTCAACTACACAGGATAGTGCGAAAGTGCCCAGGGAGGGGGTTTGGGCACCACGAACCATCCGGCGGCGAGGGGAGTCCTGGTAAGAAGAGCGCCCTTTGGCGGATAATCGCATTCAACCCATGAAATTCGCGCCGCTACTTCTTGCCTTCCTGGTGGCGATCGTCGCCTTTGGATGCGGCGGATCGGGCGGCGGAGGCTCGACGACTGCGACCACGGCAGGGACCACGACCTCAACGTCGGGCGACACGCTGGTCACCGGGATCGTCGCCGAGTCGTCGCCCGGCGTGGCCGTCGACCCGACCAACATGCAGGTCGGCGACTCCGTCATCTTCCACCTCGCCCAGTTCGACCTGACGACGAGCACCTACAAGACCCTGCCGAGCGCCGGCTTCCAGACGACGGACACGAACCAAACCGCGGGGACGCTCAACGGGCAAACCGGCGCCTTCACGGCGCTGGCGTCCACGAACGGCAAGAATTTCACGATTTCGACCTCGTCGCTCGGCAAGCAGTACAACGCGCTTTACGGGGTGACGCCGGTTCAGGCGCGGGTGACGGGGACGATCATCGACTCGAACGGCTTCGACGTCGAGTTTGCGGTCGTGCTCTTCTTCAACTCGGGTGGCACTCAGGTGGGCCAAACCACGTGCCAGGTGAACGGGACGTTCAACGGCTCGGTGCCGCTGACGGCTACCCGTTTCAACCTCCAGGCCTCCTCGTTGAACTCGAGCCACTACTACATCGCCTTCAACTACGGGGCCGGCTCGTACGGCCCCCTCATCGCGGGCTGCAACGCGCCGCTGCCGGCGCTGACCTCGGGCCACGCCGCCGGGCTGACGGCGCCGATCATCGTGCCGACGGTGAGCGACGCCAACGGGAACCAAAACTCGCCGCCGCCGCCGCCGACCTGCTCACCGTAGGTTCAGGGCTCAAGGGTTCCAGGGTTCTGACTCCCTGACTCCCTGACTCCCT
>DATGIR010000317.1:0-2577 GCA_035295605.1 Fimbriimonadaceae bacterium
GAGGCCGAGCATCGAACCGAAGTAGGCGGCCCCGGGCGCGTTCGCGTGAGAGGTGCCGAGGGCGTTCATCGAGGCGGTTGCGAAGATGGCCGCCGTGGCGACCGATGCATTGGAGCCGCCCTTGGCGAAGAGCACCGCCGCCATCGCGCCGACGCTGAGCCCCATCTCGGCGGTGACCTCGCCCTTGCCGAAGAAGCGCGCAACGCCGGCCGCGGCGACGCCGAGCGCGAGCGAAGCGGTGGAAACCCCGAGCAGCTCGGCGACCAGGGTGCTCACCGCTCCGAGGGCGAGCCCACCCGCCAACGGCCAGGCGAGCTTGGGGTCGGCGTTGCCGAATTTCGCCGCCAGAACGAGGAAGAGGATCAGCCCGCCAACCCCCCAAAGGGTCGGCCGCGAGCCGTTTGCCTCCTTCCTCCCCAGGACGTATGCGACGGTAGCGAGGACGAGCGCAAGGATCGGCAGCGCGGTATTCACGGCTTTTAGCTCTTTGACGCACGACCTAATTGAAAGGGTCGCGCAACAGAAACAGTCTAGCGGGTCTTGACTAAACAGTTATTCAACGAGCTCTCCTCTCCCCACCACGCGTGGGGCGCCCCAACCCCGCACATCTGCCGGTGGACCCCCATCCCCCGGCCTCCAACAATTCCAACATGGCGATCGGTTCGGCCTATAACTCCGCGCTGGCGGGGATGAACTCCGCTTCTCAAGACTTGCTCGGCGCCGCTACGTCCGTCGCCTCAGGCAACCTGGACAACCTGCCGAACGCGATGATGACCGAGCAACTCGCCCAGATCGAGTTCGCCGCCGCGGCGAAGCTGATGAGCGCCCAGAACCAAATGGTCGGCGCCCTCCTGGATATCACGGCCTAGCCGGCGCTGTTCTCGGGCGCCGCGAGATCGTAGGCTTTGCCGAACAGCCCGAGGAGGAGCCAGATGGACCCGAAGATGCCGCCAATCACGGTCAAAGCCCAGAAGAGGAATGCGTCTAAATGGAGCGGATCGATCCGTGTGCCGGTCCTCGAGGCGTAGCTCACGACCGCCTCCACTGCGAACGCCCAGAGCCAAACCGGATTCTTTCGCCGCGCCCGAAAGATCGAATGCAGCGCGGCAGCGACGATCAGCACGCCGCTCACGACAACCTCGACCTGAAGCAGGCGCCAACCCTCCCCGCTAAGCCCGACACGAGTTGCGCTTGCGTGAAACTCGGCGATCTCCGCCGCCCCAAACGCGCGCTGGGCTATCGAGAACCCAACCGGCGCCATGATGATGCCCGCCAACACGCGCCTCGCCGGCAACGATCGCATCCAAACGCCGTCCATCCAAGCCCGAGCACCCGCGGGCATATACGTCCGGTACCACCGCCGAAAGGTCGGGAAGTCGTCCTGCCGGGTTGAGAAGAACGAGTTCATCGAGCCACCGCCAGCCTCCGATTTCGCCTGGAAATCAGACCGGCGGTGACGACGACACCCGTTCGCTCGCCTATCCGCACCCTGTTCATGTCCGCTCCGTTCTTGGCCTTTGAAGTGCTCCCCGATGCACGATCAGCACGAGGGCCAAGAGCACCGAACTCGCGATCGTCCACGTCCAATACACCCACACTCGGGGGTCTGCCGACTCGCCCCGATGCCACTGGAACACGCTCATGCACGCGAGGTTCATGCACACGGACACCTGCATCAGGCCGACGCCGCCCAATCTGGATCTAAGCGAGAGCAACGCGGCTCCCAGCATCACGAGGAGACTGCCGAAAAGTTGGATCAGAACAAGAATCCAGCCGCCCCGTCCCAGCCCGAAATGGATCGCGTTATGCGAACCCCGGAATACGAAGCCCCGGGTGTCGGTCCACATCAAACCGACCGCTAGCGCCAGGCAAACGTAAGCGACGAGCAAGCTTCCGCCGGACCCATCGCCGCTCTTCGGTCTGTCGAACTCGTCCACCCGCAATCCCCTTCCAAGTGTACGCCACCCCCATTGCCCAGAACCTAAAAGACTAGAACCTAGCACCCAGAACCCAGAACCCAAAACCTAAAATTGAACCATTCCACTCGCAGCGGTCACTCACCTTCCCGAGAGGCCCTAAAGCATGCAGGTGGCTACACAATCACAAATCGCCGACCGATCCGTCGACATCGCGGAGCTGGCACGCGAGCACTACGCGCTCGTGTACCGGTTCTGCGCCCGGCGGGTCGGATCGGATTTGGCGGCAGACGTCGCCCAAGAAACCTTCCTCACCGCCCAACGTCGAAATCGGGCGTTTCACGGCCGCTCGGCCGTGACCACGTGGCTCGTCGGTATCGCCTTCAACGAGTGCCGAAGGGCGCTTCGCACGAAGCGCCGCGAGCCGCCGCCCATCGAGATCGACCTTGCGGTGACGCCTAGCGCGGAGGCGGCCCTCATCGACCGCCACGCGCTCCAACAGGCCATGAACAAGCTCAGCCCGGATCACCGCGAGGTGGTCCTGCTACATGAGCTCGATGGCCTCACCTACGAAGAGGCGGCCAAGGTTCTCGGGGTTCCCGTCGGCACCGTCAAATCCCGGTCACACCACGCGTTCGTCCACCTGCGACGCACGCTCGAA
>DATGIR010000318.1:0-8885 GCA_035295605.1 Fimbriimonadaceae bacterium
CCGAAGCGTACGACTCCACGTTCAACGAGTTCGAGCGGATCGTCGGATTCGCGAGCCTCAAGGTCGTCCACTGCAACGACAGCAAGAAAGGGCTAGGCTCCAAAGTCGACCGGCACGACAATCTCGGAGACGGAGAGATCGGCCCGGAGGCGTTTCACATGCTGGTGCGGGATCCGCGCTTTGAGAAAATCCCAATCGTAGTCGAGACGCCGATCGAGAATGACGGGCACCGTCGAAACGTCGAGAAGCTATGGGCGTGGACGCGGGCCTGAACTCACGGCATATACTCTGTTGTTGAATTGAACATGCGTCGCACCTTGTTGGTATTCGTCACCGGGCTTGTCCTCGTCGGTTGTGGTTCTGGGAGCGGACCCTCGATAGCCGGAACCTGGGAAGGCAAGTACAAGGGAGCCACGATCACCCTGACCGCGAACTCGGACACGTCCTTCAAACTGAGGGGCACGAGCGATATGGACGGGCGCTGGGAGTCCTCCGGAAGCGAGGTTCGGCTCTATCGCAACATCAGCAAAGGTGGCGACATGCCGTTTGGCGACGGTGGCGACGGGGCGATTCACTTCAAGCTGAGCAAGGATGGCAAACAGCTCGAGGGGAAGGGCGCCGACGGGTCGGTATTCGCCTTCACAAAGAAGTAGCGGGGCGGTTCCGGAAGGGGTCCGCATCGGGCTGGCCCTGGTTGATCCCCTTGCATTCGATCAAGAGCTGATCGAGGAGCTTCGGCACGCCGGCGTCAACGCGACCATTTTCGTCCGCCCCTCGGTCTTGATACTGGACACGGAGCGCTGGCGCTTCGTTCGGGCGGCGGGACACGAGCTTGGGGTTGGTTCGCTGCTCGGCGCGACCGACGACGGAAGGCTCCCTAACTGGAGTTGCGCAACCATCGAGGGAGAGCTCAAGGAGTGTCTCAAGCTCCTGGTCAGCCTCGGTCAGGAGGAGCCCAGCGCCGTCTATCTTCCCGGTCGGCACCACCGCTGCGCCGAGGGACGCTACCGGCAGAGGCTGCAGCAGGCGTTTCCGATTTGCCTTGGCGAAACCGAGCGGGCGGCATCGCTGCGGGGGGCGCACGGCGCGTTCGACGTCGTGAGCGCGCCCGCGGTTCCGCGAGCCGGAGCGACGGTGGTCCGTGCCCACGCCGACTCCGAGAGCTTCCGGCGGTTCCTCCCCCTTGTACGGCAATTCCCGGTCGGCCCGCTCAGTGAGCTCCTGGAACAAACCCCGCATACTTGACGGGTGCGCCCGCCACAGCTCTGGCTGCTTACTATCGGCGTATTCGTGGTGGCGATGGTGATCGCCTTTGCCCTCGGCGGCTTGGCGCGGCGATCCGGGCTGGGCCGTAAGCCCCAGCTGGATCCCGAGCTGGCGGTCGCCATCGAAACCGCCAAGCGCTCGCTGCCCCAATTTATTGGCAAGCTCCAAAAGCCGCCGGAGGGCGCCACCGCCTTTGTGATCAAGGCTTCGTTTCAGGAGGGCGGGCACGCGGAGATGATGTGGGTCGACCACCTGACCTACGCCAATCATTTCTTCGATGGAACGCTGGCCGATGCTCCCTTCGGCATGACAACGCTGCACAAGGGCGACGCGGTTCACGTGCCCGAACGGGATGTCGTCGACTGGGAGATCTTCTATAAGACGGCGGAAGGAGTCGTCCACGAGGGGGCTGAGACGGATCGCGTTCTGGAGCGCAAGGCCAAACACGGCCTGCGGTACCCTCCGCGAATGCCGCCCTCACGGATGAGGTTCGCATGAGCCCGACGCCGACCCGCGAGGAGTTCCTCTTTATCGGCGAGAACGGGAAGCATCTCTTCTATGCCCTGACCTACCTTTCGATCGGGTTCGCCGGCTACCAGATCCTCCAGCGTGCCCGCCTATGGCTCAAGGGCAAGCCCACCGGCAAGGCGGATGGATGGCATGCCTGGAGCCGCTGGGGCCGGAACGTCTGGATCTATATCCTGGGACAGCGCAAGGTTCAAACAAGCCGGTCCACGACCGGGGCGCCGATGCACCTGGCCATGTTCTACGGGTTCCTCGCCTTGTTCATCGGGACCACGCTCCTCGCGATTAACACGTACGGGCCGTGGCAGTTCCACCGAGGGGTCTACTACCTGACCTACGAGATGACCCTCGATGTGCTCGGGGCGGTCTTCGTCGTCGGGGTGGCCTGGGCGTTGGGTCGGCGTATCAAGAGCAACTTGAGCACGGGCCGGCGAGTGCTGGCCCACCAGGCTAGCGATTACTGGGCGCTAGCCCTCCTGCTCGTGGTTGCGCTCACCGGCTTCTGGCTCGAAGCGGCGCGGATGTCGGTTAACCCGCAGCCGTTCGACTGGAGCGCACCGATCGGCTTGTTGTGGGCGCGGGCCCAAGGCGCCGTCTCGCCCGAGACCTACCGCTTCGTTTGGTGGTTCCACATGGTTTGGATCTGGATCTTCTTTGCCACCCTGCCACAGATGAAGCTCCGCCACGTCGTGCTCGCGATTGCAAGCGCGGCCGGTAAGCCGGAAGTGCCGATGGGCCGGCTGACGCCGGTGACGATGGAGGAGGTCGAAGAGACCGGGAAGATCGGGGTGGTCGAGGCATACGACTACAGCCGCTGGCACCTGCTGTCCCTGGATGCCTGCATGAGCTGCGGCCGGTGCACCGAAGTGTGTCCCGCTTGGCGGGTAGGAAAGGTTCTGAATCCTCAGCTCGTCGTCCAGGATGTGCGGGCTGCGATGGAGTCGGGCGAACCGGTCGCGGCCAAGGTGAGCGAAGAGGCGCTTTGGGCATGCACCACCTGCAATGCGTGCGTCGAAGCCTGCCCGGTACTCATCCGGCACGTCGACCTGATCGTCGACGCGCGCCGCAATCTCGTCTCTGAGGGCAAGTTGGCCGGCTCGGCCGCCACGATGCTTCGGCAGGTTGGATCGACCGGGCACGCTTGGGGTTCGCAACCTGCCGACCGGGAGGCGTGGATGCAAGGGCTGGAGATCCCGCTCTGCCGGGACGGCAAGCCGTTCGAATACCTTTTCTGGGTCGGCTGCGCGGGGGCTACTGACCCCGGCGGAATCCGCACAACAAAGGCGGTGGCCGAGCTTCTTCAGAAGGCCAACGTCTCCTTTGCCTGCCTGGGCTCCGAGGAGGCGTGCACCGGCGATCCCGCGCGGCGAGTCGGGGATGAGTTCCTCTTTCAAGACCGCGCGACGTCGAATTCAAATGTGTTCGAGAGGTACGCCGTGAAGAAGGTGGTTACGGCTTGCCCGCACTGCTTCAATACCCTTAAGAACGAATATGGCGACTTCGGCGCGAGTCTCGAGGTCTTCCACCACAGCCAGCTCTTGGCCCAGCTCGTCGGCGACGGGAGGCTCCAAGCCCCTCGACCTGGCAAGGGCGAGCTCACTTACCACGACCCCTGCTATTTGGCGCGGGTGAACAACGAGAGCGACGCGCCTCGGGCTGCACTTGGCGACGAAAGCGATCTGAACTCGCAAGCGGTCCCCTTGGTGGCCTGGCTGGAAGAGGACCCGGACGCGCGGCGAAACCTGGCGGAGCCCGAGCACCACGGGCGCAAAACCTTGTGCTGCGGGGCAGGCGGGGGCCGGATGTGGATGGATGAGGCCCCAGAGACGCGGCCGGCAGGAAGCCGGGTGGCCGAGCTGCGGGCGACGGGCGCGAAGACGGTGGCGACCGCGTGCCCATTCTGCCGGATCATGCTGGAGCCCGCGTTAAATCCTGCCGGCGAAAGCGAAATGCGGCTGGTGGACCTTGCCGAGCTGCTTCAAGAGGCCAACCGCAATTGATCTGCGGGCTCGGCGTGGACCTCGTCGAGGTGTCCCGTATCCGTCGCGCCATGCAGGAGGAACGCTTTCTTCCAAGGATTCTCACCGCGACGGAGCGGGCGGAGGTGCTCAGCCCCGAGCGCGTCGCCGGCCGGTGGGCGGCCAAAGAGGCCGCTGCGAAGGCGGTCGGGACGTTTCTGCGGTGGCACGACGTTGAGATACTCAACCTTCCCTCGGGTCAGCCCGTGGCTCGCATTCGGCCCGGCGCCTTCGATATGCGGGGGTTCGCCCTTCACATCTCGATCAGCCATGTGAAGGAGCACGCGGTCGCGGTTGCGGTTCTGGAGCGCACGGAGGATTCGAGTCGGGCTTGAAATGCGCTACCCGGTAAATGTTATAGTAGGGTTCGGTGCTTGGAAGCGCCAAGGGGCCTGGATGAAGAAAGCAATTAAATTCACGATGTTGAGCCTGGTAGTCGTTTCGCTGCTTCCGTTCGCGGGAGCCGCCGGGCCGAAGAAGCCGAAGGCGCCGACCTGCCCGGTATGCCACATGCCGCTGAGCATGAAGAAGACCAAGGCGGATCCGGTAGCCGTGCGCCTCAAGAAGGGCGACAAGGTTATGTACTGCTGCGCCCAGTGCAAGATGCCTCCGAGCGTGCTTGTGAAGGTCAAGCCGTCGAAGGCAAAGGCCCCGCAGAAGTAGTTCGGAAACCCGAAGCGGGCCCGGCTAACGCCGGGCCCGCTTCTTTTTGTTCACCGGTCGAATTGAACGACGCCGATCGGATTTCCGTCCAGGTCGGCGAACTCGCCCGACCAACCCACCCCCGGCACCGGCTTCTTGGCAGAATTCACGCTTCCGCCGGCAGTAACGGCCGCGGCCAGCGTCGACTCGACGTCGTCGACCTCGATCCAGGCCACCGCATAGTCGGCCGGCCTTACCGAGTCAACCTTGAAGAGGCCGCCAACGTGATCGTCGCCGGAGCCGAAGACGACCATCGAGTCGCCGAACGCGCGAAACTGCCAGTCGAACAGGGCGCCGAAGAAGGTTTGGGCCCTCCCGAGATCCGTGGTTTGAAGCTCGATGTGACAAATCGTGTTCTTGGCCATGGCACCGAGTATGCGACGGCTTGCCGACGGGTGGATTAACCAATCTTGCGAAATTAGCCGGGCGCGCCTAGCGCCGCAACCGTCCGGCCGTGATCCCGGCATTGGATCGAAGAAAGCGGCAGAGTGCGGGCGCCCCCGCCAATCCGACCTCGCGCCCGACGCGCCAAAGGGGCATTCGAGTCGAGGTGAGCAAGTGGGCCGCGTGCTTCAGGCGCCGCGCCGCGATGAGCTGGTGCGGGGTGACTCCGTACACCGCCCGGAACAGGCGCTGAAAGTGAAAGGTGCTTAGGCCGGCACACCGGGCCGCGCTTGCGGGGGTGACGTCCCTCAGTTCGTAGGACTCGATGTGTTCCCGCCCGGCTGCGAGTGAGGCTGCAAGATCCGCGCGGGTCGACCATCGCCGTGCCGGAACCCGGCTGGCCAGCAGGGCGTAGCTGCAGGGCATCTCACGCGCGAACGAGCCATGCCGAGCGCAGCCGGTCGAGTTCGCGCATGAGGTTGGCGAAGGCTTCTGGCGTCAATGCCTGCGACCCGTCGCTCAACGCCTCCTTTGGATTCGGGTGCATTTCGACCATCACGCCACTCGCCCCCGACACGAGCGCGGCGAGCGCCATCGGAAGGACGTACCTGGCGACGCCGGTGCCGTGGGAGGGATCGACGATAACCGGCAAGTGCGAGTGCTCTTGGAGGACGGGCACGGCGGCGAGGTCGAGGGTGTTGCGAACGTAGGTTCGGTCGAGGGGCATCACGCCGCGTTCGCAGAGGATGACGTCCGGGTTGTTTTGGCTCAGGACGTACTCCGCGGCCAGAAGAAACTCATCGATCGTGGCGGACGGGCCCCGCTTGAGGAACACCGGCTTGCGGCTCTTGCCCGCCTCGATGAGGAGGGGGAAGTTCTGCATGGAGCGGGCGCCGATTTGAAGGATGTCGACGTGCTCGGCGACGAGCCCGACCATGTCGGGGCTCATGACCTCGGAGATCGTGACGAGCCCGAACTCTTCCCCGGCTTGCTTGAGAATCTGGAGCCCCTCCGCCGCGAGACCCTGAAACGCGTAGGGCGAGGTCCTGGGCTTGAAAGCCCCGCCGCGCAGAATCGTCGCGCCGGCGGATTTGACCGCTTTCGCAGCGGCGCGCATCTGATCGGCCGACTCCACCGAGCACGGCCCGGCCATGACGACGAAACCTTCGCCGATCCGAACCCCCTTGACCTCGACGATATGGTTCTCGCGATGCCATTCGCGACTGGCGAGCTTGTAGGGATGCGAAGTTTGGGTGACTTTGCTGACGCCAGGCAACGTGGAAATCAGCGCCTCGAAGCTCACGCGCTGGCCGGCATCGAGAGTCGCGGGGACACCGATCGCGGTGTTGTCCTGGCCGGGCAGGACGATCGGTTCGACGCCCTGCTCCCGAAGGTAGCCGACGACGCCATCGATCTGGGCCTGACTGGCCCCGACTTGCATGACGATGATCATTCGGTTGGCGTCATTGTGGCATTCGAAAGGCGGGAGTCGAATGTGACATGAAGCTGCGGCGGGACGTCATAATCCGTGAAGAGCCCGTGGCAGGCATTCCACCGGGCGCAACCTTCTGGGGATCTGAATGAAACGACTGGTCATTTCACTGGCGCTGATGTGCGCGGCGGTTGCCGCCTTTGCCGATGCTCCTTTCACCATCTCGCGACCGGCAGACGGCGCGAAGGTGCGTGAGATGGTTCGGGTGCTGATTCCGAAGAACTCGGTTCCGGATCACGGATACATCGGATACTTCATCGGCGGGAAGTTCGTCGAGGCGACATTGCCCCCGGTCGACAAGAGCGGGAAGTATTACGAATACGATCTCGACACCAAAGCCAAAGGGATTCCGGACGGCAAACTGACCCTCGAGGCGGTTCTGTACCAGGAGTACCAGCAGGCTTCCCGAATTATCGACCGAACGAGCGTCGAGGTTACAGTTCAAAACACCGCTACCAACAAGCTTCCCGAAGACGGCCTGCTCCTTCGATATCGATGGACGCCTGGCACCCAGACTGTCTATAACCTGACGATTCGGAACATCACCGACATCGGCGACGAGAAGAAGATCAAGCTTGGCGCGAAGCCGTCGGAGACCTCCGACATCGACGGCGAAATGCGGATGATGTACGCGGTCGACAACGCTTACTCAGACGGTAGCGGCTTGGTCCGAATGCAGGCGCTTCCCGAGAAGGGCAAAGACTCCGCGTTCCTCAAGACGGATCAGCATCCGAACGGTCGGCGGTTCGCTGACTGGGAGATGCACCCGATCTACGAGCATCTGAGCGGAACCGGCCTCGAGATTTGGGGAGCGATTCCCCCCGCCTTCCCCATGGAGGGCACCGGCGGACAATTGGTTCTCTCCGACCTCTTTGCCAACTACCCGCTTCCGACGCTTCCGTTCAAGAAGGTGAAAGTGGGCTCCACGTGGGGAAGCCGGTTCCAGTTCGAAGCGACGGACATGGACAACCTGCACACGGCGAACACCGAAGTCATCCACATTCCAGCCCGCGGCGAGCTCGTCGGCTTGGAGTGGGAAAAGGGTCACCCCTGCGCGAAGATGGTGAATACGATTGCGGTCGGGGCTAAGCCGCTCGACGGAACCGACGCCGCGAAGGCCCGGTTCACCGGCGAAGGACTCGAGCTCAAGGAAACGATCTGGTTCGCGCTCGATCGCCGCCAAATCGTCAAGATCGTTCGCACGTTCTCGCAGAACGTTCAAGTGACCACGCAGAACAACGTCGGCCAGCAGTTCGGCCCTCCGGGAGCTCCCGGCCGGCCGGGCGGACCGCAGATGGGCGGAGCGGGCAGTGGCCCCGGCGGAGCCCGCGGTAGCGACGACTTCCTGCCCCCGCCTCCGTCGGACCTCCAGATTGGAGCCGGCGGCGGCCGTAAGGGTCAGGGCCCGCCTCCGGGAGTTCCCGGGGTTCCCGGATCCTCCGGCATGGGCGGCCAAGGCCGCGGCGGCTTCGGAAGACAGGGCGGCATGGGCGTCGGTGCTCCGGCTTCGACCCAGTTCATCCGACAGACGATCGAAGAAACGTTTGTTCTCGAAGAGTAGTAATTCTTAGCCGTGGCGAAAACGCCGTGGTGGAAGTCCAAGCGGAACTCCTCAGATGATCCTGAGGAGTTCCGCGCTACTTTGGTGGAGCACCTTGAAGAGCTCCGCGACCGCATCATGCGGTCGGTCTTCGCCCTAGCGCTTGGTTGGGTGGCGGGCTGGTTCCTGGAACCTTTCGCCTACGGCGTGCTCAACAGGATGGCCCGGCGGGCGATCGAGCCCCGATTGCCGGTCGGCTCGAAATTCGAGGAAGTGTTCCGGCATGTCTCGGACATGTTCATGCTCCAGCTCAAGCTGGCATTCGGCATCGGGCTGATCCTCGCGTTCCCTTACATCGTGCTTCAAATCTGGTGGTTCGTGGCACCGGGGCTGAAGCCGAATGAACGCAAACCATTCTTGAGGCTGGCGCCGTTTTCCGTTTTCCTCTTCGCCCTCGGGGTCGCCTTTTGCTGGATCATCCTTCCCGCCGCGCTGGGGTGGTTCGCCGACTACCTTCACAACTTCCCGGGGACATCCCTGCTCCAGGAGCCGGGCACCCTCATCCTCTTTTGCGTGAAGCTGCTGCTCGCGTTCGGCATCGGCTTCCAACTTCCGCTGGTCGTGTGGGTACTCGGCGCACTCAATCTTCTCAGCGCGGAGACCCTGCTCAAGTATTGGCGGCAGTCCGCGACCGCGATCTTCATCTTCGCCGCCATCGTCACCCCGAGCAACGACGCGTTTTCGATGCTGATGATGGCGATCCCCTTGACGCTCCTCTTCATCATCAGCGTGTACGTCGTCAAATTCACGCAGCGCAAGCAGCTTCGCCAACGCGAGGCTCAGATTGCGCCGGCGAAGTCGCCGACCACGCCGCGCCAAGCGGCCGAGCAGACCGATGCCGAGAGCGAAACAGAAGCCGATATCGATCAAGAGTGAACGAGGCTTCGATCCTGCGGCC
>DATGIR010000319.1:0-3038 GCA_035295605.1 Fimbriimonadaceae bacterium
GAACCTTCCGACGACGCCGTGGTCGGTGAACCATGAGGGGCGCGGTCCGGCGTGGTCGAACTCGCTCTTCGAAGACAACGCCGAATTCGGACTTGGCATGCGGATCGCCGCTGACCGGCACCGCGCAACGTGCGAGCGGCTACTGCTGCGGTTGGGCTCGCAAATCGGCGCCACCCTCGTCGACGAACTGCTCGCGGCGCCGCAGCAAATAGAGTCGGAGATTTGCCGACAGCGAGATCGGGTTTTCGAGCTCAAACGCATCCTTGTCACGATCGACTCGCCGGATGCAAAAATGCTCCTCGCCGTAGCAGATTCGTTAGTTCGTCGAAGTGTATGGATCGTGGGAGGCGACGGCTGGGCCTATGACATCGGATCCGGCGGCCTCGATCACGTTTTGGCCTCGGGGCGCGACGTGAACGTGCTTGTGTTGGACACCGAGGTGTACTCGAACACCGGCGGGCAGGCCTCCAAAGCAACGCCCTTGGCGGCGGTCGCCAAGTTTGCAAACGGTGGGAAGCAGGTCAACAAGAAGGATCTCGCCCTGCAGGCCATTGCCTACGGCAACGTGTACGTCGCACGCATCGCGATGGGGGCGAATCCCCAACAGACCCTCACCGCGTTCCGAGAGGCGGAGACCTATAAGGGCCCGTCCTTGATCCTGGCCTACAGCCACTGTATCGCGCACGGAATCAACATGGAAAAGGGGCTCGAGCAGCAACAACTCGCCGTCCACAGTGGCTACTGGCCGCTGTTGCGCTACAACCCCGAGCTGGCCCAGTCGGAGGAGAATCCGTTCGTCCTCGACTCGGCTCGACCGAACCTGAAGTTTCGATCCTTCTCCGACAACGAGCTGCGGTTCCGCATGCTGCGCCAAACCAATCCCAAGAACGCCGACCGGATGCTGGAGAGCGCACAGGAAATGATCGATCGGCGATACAGGCTTTACGAACAGATGGCAATCGAGAGGTAAGCAACGATGGATCTCAAAACGAAATATCTCGGGCTCGAGCTCAAGCACCCGATCGTGGCCTCCCCGTCACCGATCTCCCAAAAGCTGGACGGCGTGCGCAAGTTGGAGGACGCGGGCGCCGCTGCGATCGTTCTGGCTTCGCTCTTCGAAGAACAGATCCGTTTCGAGAACGACTCATTCGAATACTTCCGGCAGGTCTCCTCAAACACATTTCCCGAGTCGATGACGTTCTTTCCGAGGTCGGAGGACTTCGAAGCGGGGCCCGAGGAGTACCTCGAGTTGATCAAGGGCGCGACGGAAGCGTGCGACGTTCCCATCATCGCCAGCCTGAATGCGTGCTCGCCCGAAGGATGGGCGGAGTTCGCCTTCCGGATGGAGAAGGCGGGCGCCAGCGCCCTCGAGCTCAACGCCTACTTCATTCCCGAGATCGGCCAAACGTCGCACCAGGTGGAGCAGCGGTACGTGGACATCGTCAAGATGGTCAACCTCGCCGTTGGGATCCCGGTCGCGATCAAGCTCTCGCCCTATTTCAGCTCGATGGGCGAGATGGCCAAGCGGCTAACCCACGCCGGCGCGAACGGACTCGTGCTCTTCAACCGGCTCTATCAGCCCGACTTTGACCTGGCGGAGCTCGACGTCGTGCCGAGCCTCGAGTTGAGTCGACCGAACGAGATGCGCCTGCCGCTTCTCTGGATCGCCAACCTGTACGGGCGGCTCGACTGCTCGCTGGCCGCCACGACGGGGGTTCACAACGGCACCGACGCCGTCAAGTACATCCTCGCCGGGGCCGATGTCGCGATGACGACGTCGTCCCTGCTCAAGAACGGGGTCGACTACCTCTCAATCATCATTAGTGAGTTCGTCGAGTGGGCCGAGCGACACGAATATGCGTCCGTCTCGGAGATGCGGGGCTCCATGAGCAAGCAGCGGGTCGAGGATCCGTCCGCGTTCGATCGATCGAACTACATCAAGGTGCTGCAGAGCTACTTGCCGCGAAATACAGTCCCCTAGCGGGGATCGGGCGTTCCCGAATGACGCACGGGGCGCCGGCTAAGCCGAGGCGATCTCCTTCACGATGTCGCCGACGAACTTCTTGGCGTCGCCGAATAACATAAGCGTGCGGTCGAGGAAGTAGAGCTCGTTGTCGATACCGGCAAAGCCGGAGCTCATCGAGCGCTTGATGACCATGACCGTGTGCGCCTTGTCGACATCGATGATCGGCATGCCGTAGATGGGGCTGTTCGGGTCGTTCCGCGCCGCCGGGTTGGTGACGTCGTTGGCGCCGATGACGAGGGCGACGTCGGTCTGGGGCATCTCGCTGTTGATCTCGTCCATCTCGACGAGCTTCTCGTACGGGATATCTGCCTCGGCGAGGAGCACATTCATGTGCCCCGGCATTCGGCCGGCGACGGGATGGATGGCGAATTGAACATCGACGCCCTTCTTGGTCAGCGCGTCGTAGAGCTCCTTCACCTTGTGCTGGGCCTGGGCGACGGCCATGCCGTAGCCGGGCACGATGACGACCGACATGGCGTTGGCGAGGATCGAGGCCGCCTCCTCGGGGCCGGCGCTGCGGACCGGCTTGGCTTCAACCGCCGCCGACGCAGGCAGCGCCTTGCCGAAGGCGCCGAACAGCACGTTGGCGAACGAGCGGTTCATCGCCTTGCACATGATGATGCTGAGGATCAAACCGCTGGAGCCGTCCAAGGCGCCGGCGAGAATCAGGATCGGGCTGTTGAGCACGAAGCCCATCGCGCACGCGGAAAGGCCGGCGTAGGAGTTCAGGATCGAGATGACGGTGGGCATGTCCGCCCCGCCGATGGGGATGACGAGGAGGACGCCGAAGACGAGGGCCAGCCCGGCGAAGCCCAGGTAGAGCCCTGAGTAGGCGGGGTTGATGACCACGGCTGCCGCACAGCCGAGCCCGACCAAAAACAGGAGACCGTTGATAAAGTTCTGGCCCGGATAGGTGATGGGACGCTGCCGAAGTTTTTCGGCGAGCTTGCCGAAGGCTATGAGCGAGCCGGTGAAGGTGACGAAGCCGAGGAGAACCTCGAGGCAGATGACG
>DATGIR010000320.1:0-3630 GCA_035295605.1 Fimbriimonadaceae bacterium
CGTATTCTCCATCCTCCATCCTCGACGAGCAGGTATCACCGAACGTGCCCCGCGTCGCCTTCGTCTCCTGCCGTGTGCTGCCCGAACCGGATCCCGACCAACAGCTCCTGCTGACGGCGGCGCGAGGCGCCGGACTCGACGCCGAGATGGCCCCGTGGGACGATCCGGCCGTCGATTGGAGCCGGTACGCGCTTGCCGTCGTCCGCAGCTCGTGGAACTACTATGAGCGCGCTTCCGACTTTCGCGCGTGGATCGAGCGGACAGACAAGCGAACCCGCCTCTGGAACCCCGCCGAGCTTTTGGAGTTCAACATCCACAAGCGGTACCTCTCGTACCTGGAACGCAAGGGCGTCCCCACCGTGCCGACATGGTTCATCGCCCCCGAGTTCGCGGGAGGACTGCGCAACATCCTCGAGGAAACCCGGTGGCCGCGCTTCGTGCTCAAGCCCGCGACTTCGGCAAGCTCGTTCATGACCCGCGTCTTCGACGTCGACGAGATCGACGGGGCCATCGACTTCCTCCACCGCATCCACGAGTGGGGCGACGCGATGGTTCAGCCGTACGTCAGCTCGGTCGCCAGCGGCGGCGAGGCGGCGCTGGTCTACATCAACGGGGAGATCACCCACGCGGTGACGAAGAATCCCCGGTACCAAGCCGACGAGGAGTCCGTCTCAGCGGCGTTCCCGCCCGACCCCGAGCAGCTCGCGGTCGCGCGCGCCGCCGCCGACGCGATGCCCGGACAAAAGCTGTACGGCCGCATCGACCTGATGCGCCTGGACGACGGGCGCTGGGCGGTCTCCGAGGCGGAGTTCATCGAGCCGTCGCTCTTCTTTCTTCAGTACCCACCCGCGTTGGACCGCTTTATGGCCGCCGTCGCACGTATGGTCTAAACCCCCCGCCCGGTATGGAAGGTATCGTTTCCGCGTCCATGCTGCAGGTTCAAAATCTCACCAAGCGCTTCGGCGTTGCCAACGCGGTCGAGGACCTCAGCTTCACCGTCAACGCGGGCGAGATCGTCGGGCTCCTCGGACCGAACGGGGCCGGCAAGACCACGACCATCCGCTGCGTCGCCTCGCTGCTGCAGCCGACGTCCGGGCGGATCCTTCTCAACGGGCATGACGTGCAGACCGACCCGGTCGGGGCCAAACGCTCGCTCGCGTTCGTGCCGGAGGTGCCCAACCCGTATGAGATGCTGACGGTGATGGAGCACATGCGCTTTATCGCCGCCGCCTACGGGGTCGAGGAAGAGCTTTCGAACGCGGAGGAGATTCTCTCGCGCCTCGACCTTTGGGAAAAGCGCAACGAGCTGGGCGCGAGCCTTTCAAAGGGCATGCGGCAGAAGCTCGCCTGCGCCTGCGCGTTCATCCACCGCGCCGAAGTCTTCTGCTTCGACGAGCCATTGATCGGCCTCGACCCAAAGGGCATGCGGGAGCTGAAGGGGATGATGATGGAGCGGCGCGAACGGGGCAACGCCATCCTGATTTCGACCCACATGCTCGACACCGCCGAGCGCCTATGCGACCGGGTCGTGATCATGCAGCGCGGCCGGCTCGTGATCGAGGGGACCGTCGCCGAGCTGCATCAACAGGTTGCCGCCGGCGCGGACTCGACGCTGGAAGACATGTTCATCGAGCTCACGCAGGAAGCCCCGGTATGATCCGCGCCGTCGCGCTTCTGAGCTGGTGGAAGTTCCGAAACTCGCTCCGCACGCTGCTCAGCGATCCGAGAAAGCTGATCCCGGCCGCGATCATCCTCTTGATCCTCAGCTGTAGCTTCCTGCCCCTCCTCATCGCCGGCAACATGCCGACGGCGCACAAGCCCGTCGTTCCCGTCGATCCAACGCTGCTTCACGCCGGCATCGCATTGGTGACCGTCTTGATCGGCGCCGCGATCATCGACTCCGGGCTCGGCGACAACCTCCTCGCGTTCGCGATGCCCGACGTCGACTACCTCTTTCCCTCGCCGATCTCGCGAAGGGTCGTCATGCTGTACCGCCTGCCGGCCATGACCTTCGCCGCCATCGCCTCGTGCGGAATCGTCGTCTTCTTTGCCGCGTTCTTCAAGAACCTGATCGGGATAACCGTTCCCAACATGGGCACCAGCCCCTCGTCGAGCTGGATTCCGCTCATCGCCCTTTCGCTGTGCGTGGGGACGTACCTCAACCTCTCGCTCTTCATCGCCATCCAGTTTCAGCGGCGTGTGCTCGTGCACCGGTGCCTCGTCGGCGCGATCGTTCTCCTGTTGGCGGTCATCGGGTTCGTCGGTTGGCAGAGCGGCATCGAGTCGGCGGTCGGAATCGTCGAGTCGCCGTGGCTGCGCTGGGGGCTGCTTCCCTCCCGCCTCGCGACCGATGCCATCTACGCGGCGACGACCAACCACCCGGTCGGCCCCGACGTGGCCTGGTTGACCCTCGCCTATGCCCTCTCCCTTTGTCCCTTGTTCGCCTCCAACGCCAACTATTACGAGCGCTCGATCGTGACCAGCGAGCGCGCGGCGACCATCCGGAGCGCGGCCAAGAGCGGCTATGCGGCGATGATGGCGGCTCGGGCCTCGACGGGCAAACACCGGAAGTATCGGGAGTACACGCTCTCACCGTTCGGCCGTGGGGCGATGGCGGTCTTCTGGGCGCACCTCTGCGCGGCGGCCAAGAAGTGGTTCGCGACGTTCGCGCTGCCGACGATGGCCGGAATCGCCATCGGGGTGGTCGCGGTTCGCGTGGGTGAGATGCGGCATACCATCGGCCTGGGGATCGTGTTGGGCGCGGGACTGTATGCCTCGATGCTCTTCATGACCGGAGGCCGAACCGCGTCGGAGGCCGCCGTTCGCCGCCGCGATCTCATCGCCCCGTTGCCGATCCCGGGTTGGAAAGTGGTCGCCGCCAATTTGGGCGTCCCGTGGCTGGTGGGCTTCCTCTTCGGATTCGCGACCGCCCTGACCTATACGATCGGCGGCGGATGGGGTTGGGGCACCGCCATTTTGGGGTTGGTCGTCTTCCTGCCGCTCCACTTCGCGGTTCACACGCTGGTGCTGTACGGCATCGTCCTCGGCTACGCCGACCTCGCGGACAAGGTTCAGCAGCTTCTTGGCGGCTTCGTCTACTACGTCTTCGCCGGGCCGATCATGATCGCGGACGCGGTGGTCGGCGTCCCCGCCTACTTCGTCGGGGGCGTCACCGGAGCGGTCGTCGCGCTGATCGTCGTGCAGATCCCGGCGGTCATCTTGCTGCTGTTGCTGGTGGGGCGCGCCTCGGATCGAGCCATCGCCTCGGGCGAGCCGGTCACGTTGATCGCGGCGCTGCGGAAGGCCGCCTAATAATCTCCTCTCCCTCCGGGAGAGCGTCCCCCGTGCGTCTCCTCTCCCCTCGGGAGAGGTCCGCGAAGCGGGGTGAGGGCGCCCGGCGTCTGACGCCCTCCACCCTCGCCGCAGTGCGGCGAGGACTCCTCCCAAAGGGAGGAGAGACATTGGCGCGTGACGCCCCGCCTCTCTCCCCCCGCCTGTTCTATGACAGGACATCCTTGACAGTTGTGACAAGACATTCTTGACAGGTGCCTTTTCACGAGTGGAGCAAGATGGATGCACGTCGCAAGTTAGTGAGTCGGGTGCTGGATTCGGGCTTGTCGGTAGCCGCTG
>DATGIR010000321.1:0-5589 GCA_035295605.1 Fimbriimonadaceae bacterium
CTCAGGCACTCCGGGTGCAGCTTCCAGTTGAGCTGGGCGCCGTTCAGGCTGGAAATCTCGTCGAGAAGCCGCTGCCGGGAAAGCGCCCAAGAGGCCGCGTAATCGCTCATGACCGGCAGTCTACCGACGCGTGGTTCTGTACACTGGAAGGGCATGCCGACTGAGCTTTCGCGCGAAGAGTTGCTTCGCTACAGCCGCCACCTGATCCTTCCCGAGGTCGGGTCGGAGGGGCAGTTGCGGCTCAAAGCGGCCAAGGTGCTCTTGGTCGGTGCGGGCGGGCTCGGCTCGCCGGCAGCTCTCTACCTTGCGGCATCGGGGGTGGGAACGCTCGGCATCGTCGATTTCGATGCGGTAGACCTGACGAACCTTCACCGCCAGGTGATCCACGGAACGCCGGACGTCGGGCGAAGCAAGCTGGACTCGGCGGCCGAGTCGATTCACGCCGTCAACCCGAACGTCACCGTGATCAAGCACTCGACGATGCTGACGAGCGACAACGCGCTCGAGATCGTCGCGGGATACGATCTGGTCCTCGACGGGACCGATAACTTCCCAACCCGTTACTTGGTGAACGACGCGTGCGTGCTGCTGGGCAAGCAGAACATGTACGGCTCGATCTTCCGGTTCGACGGCCAGGCGACCGTCTTCTGTGCCAAAGGCGGACCGTGCTACCGCTGCCTCTATCCCGAGCCGCCCCCGCCCGGCCTCGTTCCGAGCTGCGCGGAGGGCGGCGTGCTGGGAGTGCTGCCGGGGATCATCGGAATCATTCAGGCCACCGAGGCGATCAAGGCTATCCTCGGCGTGGGCGAGTCCTTGATCGGACGGCTGCTGCTGTACGACGCCCTGAGCATGCGCTTCCAAGAGGTGCATATCCGCCGCGACCCGAACTGTCCGGTGTGCGGCGACAATCCGAGCGTGACCCAACTCGTCGACTACGAGGAGCTGTGCGGCCTGCCGGGCCACGCCAACTTCGAACGCGAGATCGGCGCGGATGAGTTGACTCGGCTTCGCGAGTTGGGCATCCCCCACGTCCTCGTCGATGTGCGCGAGCCCCACGAGTACGCGGTCAACCGGATTCCCGGCTCGATTCTGATTCCCCTCGGCGAGGTTCCGGCAAGGATCGGCGAGCTGGACCGCACCAAGAAGACCGTCGTTCAGTGCCAGTCAGGGGTTCGCAGCGCGCGCGCTTGCGAGATCCTGATCTCGGCGGGGTTTGAAGACGTCGTCAACCTCCGCGGCGGGATCATCGACTGGATGAAGGCCGAGGGGAAGGTCGAAGCTTAGCCGCCGGCGATCGCGCCAACTACCATGAGGGGTTCGCGGCCGGCGGCGATGCTGTCCGGAAGAGCGTGCCCGGGAGGCTCGAGCGAGATATCCTCCCCCGCGGCGAAGAAGCGCAGAAACGGGCGGCGGTTATGGGTCACGTGGTCGCGGATCGTGCCCTTAAGCACAGGGTAGGAAGCCTCCAAAGCGTCGAGCACCGTCGCTACGCTCACCGGCGCCGCAACCTCGATCTCGACTTCCGGCGCCACCCGGGCAAGCTTTTGTAGGTGGTGGGGCAAGGTAACGCGGACTCGCTGTGCTTCCATGGCTACCTATTTAAACGTCTGAACTTCGACCGAGAGCACCGACGGGAAGTGTTCGTTGATCGCGGTCCAATGGTCGCCGCCGTCCGGTGAGACGTAAACCTGGCCGCCGGTCGTGCCGAAGTAGATTCCGCAATCGTCCAAGGTATCTACCGCCGAGGCGTCGCGCAGGACGTTCACGTAGCAGTTCGCTTGCGGCAAACCGTTCGTCAGCGGCTCCCACTCGTTGCCGCCGGTCTTGCTTCGGTACACCCGCAGCTTGCCCTCCGGGACGTAGTGCTCGGCGTCGCTGAGTATCGGCACGACGTACACGGTCTCGGGCTCGTTGGAGTTGACCTCGATCGGAAAGCCGAAGTCGCTCGGCAGGTTGCCGCTTACCTCGTGCCACGTATCGCCCGCGTCGTCGCTGCGCATCACGTCCCAGTGCTTCTGCATGAACAGGGTGTCCGGTTTGGACGGGTGGAAGGCAATCCGGTGAACGCAGTGGCCGACCTCCGCCTCCGGGCTCGGCATGAAATTGGAGACGAGCCCCTTGTTGGTCGGCTTCCAGGTGATCCCGCCGTCGTCGCTGCGGAAGCAGCCTGCAGCCGAAATCGCGACCCAAATGCGCTTCTGGTTCTTGGGATCGACCAGGATGGTGTGGAGGCACATGCCGCCTGCGCCCGGTTGCCAGTCGCCGCCGGTGGTGTGGGTGCGGAGCCCCGGCAACTCGGCCCAGGTTTTGCCGCCGTCCTTGCTTTGAAAGAGGGCTGCGTCCTCGACGCCCGCCAGCACCGTGTTGGGATCGCTCAGGCTCGGCTCGAGGTGCCAGACGCGCTTGAACTCCCACGGATGGGGGGTTCCGTCGTACCACCGGTGGGTGCCTGCGATCCCTTCGTAGACGAACTTGTTGCTCTCGCCTTGCGGCCAACCCATTTCGTTCACAAGCTCTTCAGGCTTGCTGCCGGGCGGATTCCATGATTTGCCGCCGTCGTCGGACCGCTGAATGATCTGCCCGAACCAGGCGTTGGATTGAGAGGCGTAGATGCGGTTCGGATCGACGGGCGATCCCTTCATGTGATAGATCTCCCAGCCGCCGAAGTGCGGTCCCTCGATCTTCCAATTCTTCCGCTGGCCGTCCGACTCGCACACGAACGCGCCCTTCTTGGTTCCTACAAGCACTCTAACTCGACTCATTGCTATCCACCGCCACGCAAGGCTTGGTTCGGGATGGTACCTGCGGGAGTTTGGGAAACGCTCCGAATTGTGCCTACTTGCATACGGCTATTCGAGTCTCAGGAAGGTTTCTGCGATCCGCTCATCGAACTGCTTTCCGGCTTGCTGCCGGATGTAGTCGCGAGCCTCTTCCGCAGTCCAGGACGCCTTGTAGGGCCGGTCGTGGGTGAGGGCGTCAAACACGTCTGCCACGGCGACCAGCCGTCCGACGAAGGGAATCTCCTCTCCTTTGAGCCCGTTCGGATAGCCGGAGCCGTCGAACCACTCGTGATGGGTGGCGGCGATAACCTTGGCCATGATCAACACGGGCGAATGCGACTCGCCGATGATGGCGGCGCCCATCACCGTGTGGCCCTTCATCGTCTCGAACTCTTCGGGGGTGAGAGGTCCCGGCTTTAAGAGAATACTGTCGGGAATGCCGATCTTTCCTAGGTCGTGCAGCGAAGCGGCGAGGCGTACCATCTCGGGGTCGATGTCCTCGAGCCCCATGATTTCGATGATCCGAGCGGCAATTTCGCCCACTCGCCGGGTGTGGTCCTCGGTGTCGTCATCCCGGAACTCGGCGGCCCGCGCCAGCAACTGCAGTGTTTCGAGTTGGGCGAGGGCGAGCTCCTTGGTCCGAGATTCCACGGTCTGTTCGAGGTCCTGCATCGAGCGTCGCATCTGCTGCTGGAGCGTTCGCAGCTCCAGCAGGTTTCGAACCCGGATCAGGACTTCGGCGGGGTCGGCCGGCTTGAGGAGGTGCTCGGAGGCGCCGAGGGCAAGCGCTCGGCGCTTCGCGCTCGAAGAGGTATCTCCCGTGACCACGATGATGGGGATCTGTTCGTCCTCCACCATGTCCGCCTTGAGGCGCGAGAGGGCCTCGAGGCCGTCCATTGTCGGCATGTGCAGGTCGAGAAGGATCAGGTCGGGCGGATCTTCGCGGGCGAACGCGATCGCTTGGACGGGATCGACAAGCCCGGTCACGTGGTGGTAGCCGGCCGACTCCAAGACTCGTGAAAGAAGGAGGACGTTAGCATGTTCGTCATCGACGACGAGAATGTGCGAGCTGAGCAGGGGATCGCTAGCCGGCATCGCGACTCTTCCCCAACTCTTGGTCCAAGAGATTCACCAGGCGTTCGACGTCGAGCGGCTTCGTCAGGTAGGCGAGGATTCCTTTCAAGCTCGCGTGCTCGCTCTTCGCGTGCGTCGCGTCCGCGGTGAGTACGAGAACCGGCACGTTGGCGGTGCTTGGATGGGACCGAAGCTCGGAATAGACCTCGAATCCGCTGATGTCGGGCAAGTTGAGGTCGAGCACGACGAGATCCGGAGGGTTCTCCTGGGCCAACTCCACACCGAGCCTTCCCTTCATCGCAACGATCATCGACACCTGCGGACGCAACTTGAACACCGAGCGCAACAGTTCTACGTTCGCTACGTTGTCTTCGATCACGAGGATGCGCTTCGATCGGTCCCACGTGGCGCTCTCGATCCCGGTCAGGACACCGCTCGCGGCAACCGCCGTGCCCGGGAACTCGGCGAGCTTCAGCTCAAAGCTGAAGACGCTTCCGCTTGGCTGGTTGCGCGCATAGCTGAGCTCACCCCCCATCGTTTCCACAAGTCCCTTGGACACCGAGAGTCCGAGTCCGGTTCCTTCCACCTCAGATCCTTCACGCCCCAACCGATCAAAGGGGGAGAAAAGGTTGGCGAGCTTGGACTCGTCAATTCCGATTCCGGTGTCGTCGACGGAAACGCGGACCCGGTCGCCGCTACGGGTCACGCCTACCGCGACGGAACCTTGGTCGACGTTGTACTTGACCGCGTTGGAAAGCAGATTCAGGCAGACCTGGAGGAGGCGCCGATTATCGGCGCTCACGCAAAGCTCGTCGGAGGGTTCCGGCTCAAAGCGTATCCCGATGCCACGGCCATCGGCGAGCGGCTTGACGATGCCGATCGCTTCGCGAATCAAGGGCGCGATCTGGACCGACTCGAGGGAAATCGCGAGATCGCCGGATTCGATTCGGGCCAGATCGAGAACCTCGTTGATAAGGGAAAGCAGATGCTTCCCCGACCGGTAGATGAGTTGCGCGCTTTCGAGCTGCTCTTCGGACAACTCTTGTAGTTGCAAGAGTTGTGAGAAGCCCATGATGGAATTCAGCGGGGTCCGAAGCTCATGGCTCATCCGGCCGAGAAACTCGCTCTTGGCCATGTTTGCGTGCTCGGCTTCCTGCTTCGCGGAGTACATCGCCTGCTGCGACCGGCTGTAATCCTCGACCGCCCGGCTCAGGTCGTTGATGAGATCGACCATCATTTGGCCCAGCTC
Organism: Fimbriimonadaceae bacterium; assembly: GCA_035295605.1. GTDB lineage: Bacteria > Armatimonadota > Fimbriimonadia > Fimbriimonadales > Fimbriimonadaceae > DAIDHV01. The sequence continues at coordinate 5,104 of DATGIR010000321.1, forward strand.
GCGCAGTTCGTCATGCGTTTCGATGACCACAGGTTCTGTCTGGACCTGCATCGGTCCGGCCTCCGGCTCGACGGCGACCGTCCGCACGGTCGCGCATGCCGTTCGCACGGCTTGCCCCGCTGAGACGAGGGAGCGCACGGTGCGATTGGTGGACGTGTAAAAGCCCGCGAATGCGTAGAGCGCCAAGCAAAGGAATACTGCCTCGGTTAGGAATACTTGGGTTCGCCGTCGAATATGACGGTCCAGACGGTCTGAGAGCAAGGTGTCGAGGGCATTTACAGACTGCTTGGAAAACTCGCTGAGGTCCTTCACCACGTCGCCGGCCGCGTCAAGAGCGTCTTGCTCGTTCGCAGAACCCGAGCGGTCTTCCACGTAGCTCGAGTGAAGAAGATCGTCGAAGGCGATCAGTCGCGCGTCTACAGGGGTCAGAGCATTGCTAAGGCGGTGGCCTGCGCTCGGGTTGTAGGCGCTTACCCGCTCTACGTC
>DATGIR010000322.1:0-3829 GCA_035295605.1 Fimbriimonadaceae bacterium
GATCGGCAACCAGTGGGAAGCGTTTCAAAAGGTGCGCATCGAACGAGAAAGGGATCGCCTCTATCCGCATCGCCAACGGGTTGCTGGTGAGGCCTTCTTCGCCCACGCCGCCTAGCGGAAGGGCGGTTACGCCCAATGAGAACCGCCGCAGCGAGCCGTCGGGACAGCGCTGGGTCGCACTGAATTCGAGCCGGCCCAGCCTCGAACGCGACGACATCTTGGCCGGCGAGCTTCGGCTTCTGCTGGCGGGCCGCCTCACCGTAAATGTTCGGAACGCCGACGATGGCCAATCGACGAAGCGCCTCGGTGACGCCAGCGACGACCATTCCCGGTTCTTGCCGGGTCACCAACGAGACGGTTCGCTGTACGGTCGCACGCGGTCCTGCGTTGCTCGTGGCCGTGCTGTCGCTCGAACTCGCGTCACACGCGATCTCGACCAGAGATCGGACTGCGGCGTAGGCGACAGGCACCGCATCGAGATGCTGTTCACCCGTGTCTTGAGCGGCATCCCTGAGCTGGCGTTCCGACGGCTGTTGCCAGTCAACCAAGCTCAGACCCTCGACCAACCGGGCAATTCGCGCGTCATCGAGTTCACCCCCTAAGAAGGCCAGGAGAGACGACAGCCGTGCAGAACACGCCCCGACCAACGCCGGCCGGAAGTCAGCTTCCGAGTCGATCACTCGACGTGCGAGGATGGCAGAGAGGTCGCGTGTCAGGTCGATGCCTGACCAGACCGCCTGCGGCGACGGTGGGTCGGGCAGGAACCAGCATCGCTGTCCCCGTTGTAAAGGCAGCAGCGATCCCAAGAACGGCTCGGCTTGAGAGTACGATCCTTCCGATTGCCGTTCTCTCCCTTGAATCGAGGCCAATGCTCGTGCGATCTCGAACTCGCGGTCGCCTTCTAGATCAGTCAGCGCCTCCGACCAATTCTCACACCGCAGCGGGGGAACGAAGATGACCCTGCCTGACCCAACCTTTTCGCGCAGTGACTTCGACTTCGCGAGTTGGGCATTCAGATCCGCCAGTCGGCACAGAACGTCGAGGACCTTGCTCTCGTCAGGTTCGGCGGCGGCGGCCTCGATAGCGTCAAGGACGGGGGCACGAAGTGGGTGCAGATCGGCTCGTGTCTCGCGGCTTGTGTGGAACTCGAACTGGTTCAGGAAGCCCGATTCATCGACAGGAGCCAGTAACTCGTTCAGCATGCCGGACGCCGGGGTGCCGGTGCAGGGAACGAATCGGCCGGCAGTCGTCCACGGGACGTTCGCCCCCTTCAATTTGAAGCGAAATTCCTGAAAGGCAGCGAATCCAGCATCGACCCCTTGAGAACGGATCGCCCGTCCGAAGTCACTCGAAAACCGGCACTCTTTCGTCGCAAGGCGAGCTTGGGAGTCGAGGACAAACGATTGCAGTTCGTCATAGCCGGTCGGTCGCGTCCAGATCGGGAACCAGAACGAAGACGCCAACTTCAGCGCCTTCCCCTGTTCGTCCGTCATCGTCTCCGTGGCTTCAAAGACGAAGGGGAACGCCGCACGAGTCCGACTGCGTGCGTTGAGCGTCTTTGAGGTCGCTCCGCGCATCGCCAGCGCCCCTTCAACAGCGAGGAGGTAGTCGAGCGGGCAGAACGGGTACTCTTCGGTCACCCAGTCCGCGCCTTGGTTGTAGCTCTTGATGGCATCGGGGAAGAACGGGGTGCCTTTCCCAACTTGGTGCTTCTTCGACACTCCGGTTGCGGTGACCCTCTCAGCAAAGAGACTGGCTCGCGCGAAACCGAGGCTGTGCGCGCGAAAGTACTCGAAGTACTCCCAGTAGCTTGCGAAGATGTGTCCACGGACCTTGTCACCAGGCCGACCGCGACGGAGGAGCAACGGGTTGTCGTTCTCTCTCGTAAGAAACAAGGTACAGAGCGAATCAACGGACTCAGCAACTCTGTCGGGGAGTAGGTCGCGGTAGCGGAGAAAAGCGTCTGATTTCACTTCCTCGTCTTCACCTTGAAGGTCGGACACCGCGGATCGGGCAAGACACAGACATTCTTGGAAAACAGGATCATCACGGAGTAGGGCCGCCGCGCGAGGAACGGCCCCATCGGTCTTCCCTGACTCTTTCTGGGAGATGGTACATCGCAACCGATCGCGCTGCGGCTCGGCTACGTCGGTGGGAACGGGCGGTGAACCCGCAGGATGACTCGTTCCGTTGAAGGCAGCGACGAGTTGGAGAATGGCGTCCCGATTCGAGGAATCCGAAGCGAATTTCAACACGCCTTCCGCCGAAATCTCCTTCCTTTCTGTCAGTCCGAACTCAACCAAGCGGTCACGATGCCCACGGAAGAATTCTTCCAGTGGCGAACGGTCGGTAGTAATCGTTACCTCAGTGACCTGCCCGCCTCCCTTCTTTTTCTGCTTGTGCTGACAAGACAGCCCGGCACTCGTTGCCGTCCGTTCGAGCGATGACAGGTCCGCATCGGACTTGAGTGTGAACACCAAAGCTCCCGAAGGAGCCAGTTTCTTGGTTGTCTTTAACCCCAAGCCTTCAAGGAAAGTCTCGTTCTCCTTGCGAAACTGCTCGATGTCTCCCGCGGTGCTTGCAATTGCAACGTCGAGATTGTCTGTGATGCCACCCGTCTTGTGCCACGGAGCGAAGATCGGTGTCGGCCGGTACTTCTCCGCGAAGAACTTGGCCAGACTGTCGGCATCGGGATAGCGAGCGGATCGAATCTTGAAAGTCGCGGTGGCCGAATCCCACGATCCCTCGGCTGCGGCGTCGCAATCATCCGCCGCGGCGCAAGTAGCCAGCGCTCGAAGCACGCCGATTGCCTTCAGCGCGTGCCCTAGCACGTCATGCCGGCAACCGGGCAGCGGAACGCCGTCAGGAAGGCTCATCCTTTGGTTCCTCCTGAAACAGCATCAGTCGCGGCCACCGAACTGGGCTTCGCGGTGACGACGCCAGTGCTGGGGTTCGCGCTCGCCCGACAGTCTGCGGCACGAACCAGCGCCTCGAAGTAGGCCAACCGGAACGGCCCGAAGTGGTCAAGCAACCGGAGTACGGATCGGGTCCAACTCTCCTCACCGTCTGGCCCTCGCCCCATCTGACGGCACGCAATCGAAAGTGCCGGAGTCGCGGGAAGGTCTTGACCAGCTATCGCAACGGCTGCGACCGACGCTCCATCCCGGATGCCGCGCACGGCGTCCGCTTCCCGACGCGCTCGACTTGGGTCCCGCGGCAACTCGTCGCGAAGCGTCTTGCGGACGTGCCCGTGGTGGGACATCACGAGGTACTGCGCCAGGACTTGGGGGATCGTCAGATCGGGCTGGCCGTTGCGATGGTGCTGCCGGAGGGCGAGTGCAGACGCAACCTCGTGACGAAGACGCGGAGCGAAGCTGCACTTCAACCGCCAGATTTCACATCGCAGCGCCGAACCCGTCAAGCCGGTGAGTTGGGGGCTTTCGTGGAAGGAGAACTTCCCGATGGGCGCGATGTCGTTCGGCCAAGTCAAACCAGCAACCTCGGCAACCCGGCGAGTTGCGTCCTGCCAACCGTCGATCACCTTGCCGTAGTCGTGCCACACAATCGCCTCGTCGATTGCTCCGCAAACGGCTTTATCGAGGAACGCAAGGCCACCTATGATGGACTTCGAGGTTGCCCGCACGTCGCAAGTGTGGGAATCGACACTCTGCCAACCGCGATCCAGACTCGAAAGCAGATCCTCGTCTGTCGGATGCTCCAACGGAACATACAGGTCCGTGATTTGTCCGTTGTCCGGGCTGTTCCCGGTCCAGCCGAGTGCGTCTGCGTAACCACCGGCTTCGACCGGTAATAGGAGAGTCGCGCCAGG
>DATGIR010000323.1:0-8300 GCA_035295605.1 Fimbriimonadaceae bacterium
GGATGGGAGCCAAATCCGACGGGAACCCCGCCGTACTCGTGGCTGGAGTTTGGCGGCGCCTGGCCGCGGCACTTCAAGTCCGTGAACGCGACGTTCGTGGACGGGCACGCTCACAACGAGAGCGTCGGAGCCCTTGGCGCGGGTTGCAACAACCTCTACTTCCAGACCGGGAACATCACCGACTTCAGTAAGTATCTGTGGTCGGACAACTGATCTCCCGCTGGATCGTCCTGGCAGCCATCGGGCTGAGCGTCGCCGGATGTGGAACGTCCGGCGACGCCACCAACAACGCGGGCAAAGAGTTGGACCCGGGAACACCGCCACCTCCCAACCAGCCGCGCAAATTCGGCCACGTGTTGGGGAAGGAGACACCGGGGGCGCCGTCGAACGCGCCGACCGGCGATCAAACGGCGGGCTCGACGCCGACACAAAATCCGTCGGCGCCGGGCAAGAAGAGCTAACTAGGGCGCGGGTGCCGGCACCCGCGCTCGGTCACACCGAGCCTCCCGCGTGCTAGGATCACAACGGAGGCCTTTCCGTTGGTTCTTTCTGCACTTCTTGTTCATGCGGCCTTGACGACCGCCCCACTTACCGCGACACTCGCGACTCATCCACCCCAGGCTGACCCCCAGGCACAGCGCCGCGGAGGCGGCGGCGGAGCCGGCGGCGCCGCGTTCGATCCGAACCAGGGCCCCCCCGCCGGCGGCGGACGGCAGCAAGCCGAGGATCCGCGGCCGATCGACGAGGTTGTGGCGAACTACACCAAGATTCCGGGCATCGTCACCCTCTATCGTCAGAAGCGCGGCGCGGTCGATACCGTCTACATGGAGGTCCCCGAGAGCATGCTCGGCAAGCTTATGCTCCTTCAGGTGACGGCCGGTTCCGGCCTTGGCGATACGCCCGATTCCTCCGTCTTTCACGGCATGCCGCTTAGCGACATCCCCTTCATCCTCAAGAAGGTCGACGATAGCCGAATCGACGTCGTGAAGCCCAACCTCGGCCACCGAAGCTCGGTGCCCGAGGTCAAGAAGATGATCGAGCGCTCATTCCCCGACGAAGTGCTGGCTTCGCTCGACATTCGCTCCCGGCAGCCCGACCGCAAGAGCTACCTCGTCGAGGTCGGCGCCTTCTTTAAGAGCGATGTGAACGAGCTGAGCAACTCCCTCGCCGGTCGCGGAGGCGCGGCCGCAGCGGGAGCCGGCTATGCGATCGACCCCGCCCGAACCTACATCGACACGATCAAGAACTTCCCCGAGAACGCGGTCATCCACACGGTTCTCAGCCTCACCCGCCGGGGCCCCGCGGCCGTGGCCACAGGCGATGGCGGCGGGGGCCGGGCCACTCCGAACCCGAAGACCGTCCCCTGGTCGATCTCCTACAACCTCTCGACGCTTCCCGAGAACGACGGCTACGTCCCGCGCTACGGCGATCCCCGTATCGGATTCTTCACCCAGACGTACCAGACGCTGGATGACCAGAGCAGCCGCGACAACACGATCAACCTGATCGAGCGGTGGCACCTGGAAAAGGCCGACCCTTCCGCCAGGCTCTCACCGCCGAAGCAGCCGATCGTCTTCTACATCGACAACGCGGTGCCGAAGGAGTTTCGCGACGATGTTCGGCGAGGGCTCCTCATGTGGAACCCCGCCTTCGAGCGGCTTGGAATCAAGGATGCCCTCGTGGTGAAGCAGATGCCCGCCGACGCGGATTGGGATATCTCCGACCTTCGCTACAACGTCGTCCGATGGACCACCGGCATGCCATTTGCGATCGCGCTGATGCGGGCCAACCCGCTCACCGGCGAGATTCTGAACGCGTGTATCAACTTCGACGGCGTCTTTGCATCCGGCGCGGCAGGGGAGTTCGACGAGGTTGTCAATCCCACCAGCTTGTATGCGTCGGGCCCGGTGACCCTTCCCGTCCAGAATCCCGGTCTGCTATGCGACATGCAGGCCTCGTCGGCCCGCATCGGCGCCGAGGGCGAAAACATGTTCGAACTGCTCTCCACGCAGGCAGCGCCGTTCGACAAGCCCGCCTACATCCATCAGCGGCTGGCGGAGGTCGTGTGCCACGAAATGGGGCACTGCCTCGGGCTGAGGCACAACTTCATCGCGAGCACTCAAGCCAGCTTGAAGCAGCTCGGCGACGAAGCCTTTGTCGCGAAGCACGGCACCTCCTCCTCGGTGATGGATTACGTGCCCTATAACATCGCCGCCCTGAAGAAGAAGGGCGTCGACTACTACCAAACAACCGTCGGCGACTATGATCGTTGGGCCATCCAATATGGCTACTCCGACTTCGGCCAAATGACCCCGGAGGCGGACAAGCCTTCTCTCCTGAAGATTGCGGCGCACAGCACCGAGCCGGGCCATCGCTACTTGAGCGACGGGACCGCGGACGGATACGACCCGAACGACGTCCGATACGACTTCTCGGCGCATCCGCTGGACTGGGCCGAGCGTGAGATGGAGGTCTTCTCGTACCTTCTCGATAGCGCGGCGACCCGCCGGATCAAGAAGGGGCAGAGCTTTTACGCCTTCACACGCTCCTGGAACGGGGCGATGAACGGCTACCTGCGCGCGGCCTCGTACGTCCCCCGCTACATCGGAGGAGTCAATCTGAGCAACGACTTCGCGGGCGACCCGAAGGCGCACATGCCGGTCGAACCGGTGGGCGCCAAGGACCAGCGACGTGCGCTCCACCTTCTCAACAAGTATGTGTTTGGCGAGGGAGCCTTCAACCTGAAGCGAACCGACCTTGCGATGCTCACGTTCAATCCGAACACGAGCGGAAACGAGGCGAACGCGCAAGCGCGGCTCTTCCCGATCCGCAATACCATCGCCGACTTCCAGGGAACGACTCTGCGGCGGATCTTCACCGCGGACGTTCTGAGCCGGATCCAGAACAACGAGTTCCGGGACTCGACGACGCTTACCATGCCCGAGTTCTTCCACTCGGTAAACGCGGCTGTTTGGGCGGACGTGGGCGCAGGCAGGCCGGTGTCGGACCTCCGGCGGCAGCTCCAAAGGGAGCACCTCCAGTTGCTCGTGGCGATGGTTGTGCACCCGGATGCCGCGACGCCCGATGACGCCCGATCTTTGGCTCTCGCCGGTTTGAACGGCATCAAAGCCAAAATCGAGAGCTCGGGAGGAGGCAAGGATGAGTACACCCGCGCGCATCTGGCCGACTGCTTGGCGCAGATCAAGCGGGCCCTCTCCGCCCAGATGGTGGTAAGCGAGGCCGCGCCGGCCGCACCGGCCGGTGGTGGCCGCCGAGGCGGGGGTTAGGACTAGTCGCCGCGACAATTGAGGCCGCCCTGGCCGCATATCGCGCCGGGAACGCCAGAGAGGCGGAGTCGATCTGCCGGGAGGCTCTTCGGGCTGACCCGGCACATGCCGAGGCAGGAACCCTTCTGGGAACCGTGCTTTACCGAACGGGGAGGCTAGCCGAGGCGATTACTGTGCTGAGGTCCGCGTTGGCGGCCGACCCTGGTAACGCGGACGCGCACGCCAAGCTCGGCCAGAGCCTGTTGCGCCTGAACCGCACCGACGAGGCGAGGGAGGCGTTCGAGGAAGCGTACCGGCTCGATCCCAACGCCGCTTCGCCCCTCAACAATCTGGGGCTCGTCTACGTCATGTTGGGCCGGCCCTCCGACGGCGAGGCCATGCTCCGGCGTGTCCTCGTGCTTCAGCCTAACCTCACCGCGAGCAGCATCAGCTTGGCAAAGCTCTTGAATACGGCCGGCCGTAATCGCGAGGCGATCGAAATCGCGGAAGCGGGGCTGGAGTTTGCACCGTCGGATCTGGATCTTCATTGGGTGCTTGGGCAGAGCTACCTGGCCGAGTCCGCCTTGACGGATTCGGCGGGCAACAGCCGAGCCGCCGAGCGCCACTTCTGGAAGTGTGTGGAGCAGGACCCGAACAACTCCGCCGCGTATGCCGGCCTTGGGATTCTCCACCAGTCCCGCGGAGACTTTGAGCAGGCAGAGCGGTTGTTTGAACGCTCGATCGCCCTCAACCCGAACCAGGGTTTAAGCTATCTCGGCCTCACGCGGGCGGGGAAGTTAGGCGAGGCCGAGGGGGCGCTGGTCACCCGGATGGAGGAATTGGCCGATTCGGGGACAATTGCCGCGAACGACCTGGCGTCGCTCCAATACGCATTGGGAAAGGGTCACGACGACCTCGGTGAGACCGAAGAGGCCATGCGGAGCTATGACGAGGCCAACCGCCTCAGCCTCGAGCTTCGAAGAGGACGCCCTTTCGACCGGGACGCCTATGCTCAATCTATCGACCGGACGATCCGGGTATTCGACAAGAGGGCCTTGGAGGGCGTTGCATCCGGTCCGCTTCCCGCTCCAACTCCGATCCTGATCGTCGGCGTGATTCGGTCGGGCACGACGTTGCTCGAACAGATCATCGCCTCGCACCCGGACGTTTGTCCGTGCGGGGAACTGCAGTTCTGGAATCGGCGCGGTCAAGAGCTTCCCGCCGGCAAGGTTCCGTCACCGGATCATGCACGCGACCTGGCGGCGGCCTACCGGGCGGCGTTGATAGAGGCCGGCGCAGACGAGCGGCCGTTCGCCACCGACAAGCAGCCCCACAACTACGAGCACTTGGGCCTATTTCACCTCGCGTTCCCGCATGCGCCCATCGTCTACGTGGAGCGCGACCCGATCGATACGTGCATCTCCATCTGGACCACCCCGTATACCGGGGCGCCGGATTTCGTGTACGACAAGGCGAACATCGCGTTCGTCTACGCTCAGCACCGCAGGCTGATGGAGCATTGGCGGAGGGCGCTTCCTCCTAGCCGCGTCTTCGAGTTGAGCTACGCAAGGCTGGTGAGCGATCCGGAGGCCGTGCTCCGGGCCCTGCTCGACTATTGCGGTTTGCCGTGGAGCGATGCGGTCCTTCACCACGAGGCCAACGAGAGGGTTGTGCGTACGCCGAGCTATTGGCAGGTTCGACAGCCCTTCTACGGCGGCTCGATCGGCCGTGGGTCGCGCTATCCGCGCTGGGCCGAGGAGTTCGGCGCCGCGGTTAGGCAAGAAGGTCTTTGATCACGTTCCCGAAAACGTCGGTGAGCCGGAAGTCGCGCCCCTGGTGCCGGTAGGTGAGGTGCTTGTGGTCGATTCCAAGCTGGTTCAGCATCGTCGCGTGGAGGTCGTGAACGCTCACCGGATTCTCGACGATGTTGTAGCCGTAGTCGTCGGTCTTCCCGTAGGCGAAGCCCTTCTTCACGCCGCCACCCGCCATCCAGATCGTGAAGCAGCGGGGGTGGTGGTCTCGGCCGTAGTCGGTCATGCTCAGGTCGCCCTGCGAGTAGACTGTTCGCCCGAACTCGCCGCCCCAAACGATCAGCGTCTCGTCGAGCATGCCGCGTTGTTTCAAGTCCTTGATGAGCGCCGCGCTAGGCTGGTCGACGTCGTAGCACTGCCCCTTGATTGCCTTGGGGAGGTTGAAGTGCTGATCCCAACCCATGTGGTAGAGCTGGGTGAAACGGACGCCTCGCTCAACAAGGCGGCGGGCCATGAGGCAGTTGTAGGCGTAGGTGCCCGGCTTCTTCACCTCGGGACCGTACATCTCCAGGATGTGTTCCGGCTCATCGTGGATGTTGAGCAGCCCTGGAACCGAGGTCTGCATCCTGAACGCGAGTTCGTATGCCGAAATGCGCGTGGAAATCTCCGGGTCGCCCACAACCGCCTGGCGCAGCTTGTTGAGGCCGGCGATATCGTCGAGCATCTCCCGCCGCGTGGTTCGATCCACGCCCGGTGGATCGCCAATGTAGAGCACCGGGTCACCGGCATTCCGGAACTTGACGCCTTGGTGCTCGGTGGGCAGGAATCCAGATCCCCAAAGCCGGTCGTAGAGCGGCTGGTCGTCCTTGCGGCCGGTGCCGAACGAAGTGAGCACCACGAATGCGGGGAGGTTGTCGCATTCGGTGCCGAGGCCGTAGCTGAGCCAGGCGCCCATGCTCGGTCGGCCCGCTAGCTGGGAGCCGGTCTGGAAGAAGGTGACTGCCGGGTCGTGGTTGATGGCCTCGGTGTTCATGCTGTAGATGAAGGTCATCTCGTCGGCAACGGTGGCCAGGTGCGGCATGATCTCGGTGAGCATGATGCCGGCTTGGCCTACCTTGTTGAACTTGAAAATCGTCGGTGCCACCGGGAAGCGTGCCTGGCCCGAAGTCATTCCCGTGAGGCGTTGCCCGTTGCGGATGGAACTGGGCAGGTCTTCGTTCCGGTGCTTTTCCAGCCCCGGCTTGTAGTCAAACAGATCGAGGTGGGAGGGCGCGCCCGATTGGTGAAGGTAGATAACGTGCTTGGCCTTCGGGGCGAACTCGGGGAATTGCGGCAGGCCCCCGATGCGCTTGCGTGCCGGCAACGGATCGGCAAAGGTAAGCCCTTCCTTGCCGAGCAGGCCGACCAGCGCGGCCATACCGAAGCCGGCTCCCTGGAGGAAGGTGCGGCGGTTCAGGGCATCTTGGGCGCGAAGCAAGTCGAGCATGGTTATTCCTTGGTGATCGTCTCGTCCAGGTTGAGGATGGTGCTCGCCACCGTCGTGTAGGCCGCCAGGGCGGGCGCGTCAAGGTTGGACGGGGTGGGCCAGTCGCCGATGTTGATCAGACGCTCGGCGTCCGCGAATGACTTCTTGTAGTGGTCCAGGCGTTCCCAGAACCCGTTGCCGAGGATCTTCTCCTCCGCCTTGGTCGGCGCTCGGCCAGTCATGGACGTGAACATGTAGGCAATCCGCGCGGCCGGGTTCGGCCCGGCCACCTTGATCGCCTTCTGCGCGAGGGCTCGGGAGGCCTCCAAGTAGGTGACGTCGTCCAGCAGCGCCAGCGCCTGGAGAGGCGTGTCGGTCCGGGCGCGCTCGACCGTGCAAATCTCTCGCCCGGGCACGTCGAAGAGAGTCATCTCCGGCGGGGCGCCGGTGCGTTTCCAGAAGGTGTAGAGGGAGCGGCGGTGCAGGTTCGGACCCGTCTCGTGCTTGTAGTCGTGGAGGTTGCCGTAGACGCTGACGTCGTCCCAGATGCCGGCGGGCTGATAGGGCCGTACGCTCGGGCCGCCGAGTTTCTCAGTGAGCATGCCCGCCTCGTACATCGCTTGGTCGCGGATCACCTCGGCCGGGAGCCGGAAGCGTGGACCGCGGGCAAGCAGTCGGTTTGCGGGGTCCTCCTTGATGGCCTCCGGCGTAGAGGCCGACGACTGCCGGTAGGTGGCGCTCATCAGGATTTCTTTGAACATCGCCTTGACGTTCCAGTTCAGCCGGACGAACTCGGTCGCCATCCAATCCAGAAGTTCGGGGTGGGACGGGAAGGAGGCGCGTGTGCCGAAGTCGTCGGCGGTGGCCACGATTCCCGTGCCGAAGCACCGCTCCCAAAGCCGGTTCACCTCGACTCGGGCAGTGAGTGGGTTGTCCGCGGAGGCGATCCACTTGGCGAGACCCAAGCGGTTATTGGGAGTGCCCGGCGGTGGCGCCGGCAACGACAGGGGGGTTCGCGCGCTCACCGGATCGCCCGGGTGGTCGTATTGGCCGCGGATCAGCACGTGCGCCTGGCGGGGCTTCGGCATCTCGGCCATGACCATGACCGTCACGACCTTCGAATCCAGCGCGTCGAACTCGCCCTGGATCTTCTTTCGATCGACGCTCAACGCGGCAAACGCGGGATCGTGAGCCTCCGACCAAGATGCGGCGATTGCGAGCTTTTGATCGGGCGTCCGCTTCGCTTCCGGGATCCGGAGCAGCGGGCGTGCGGCATCGACGTTGGCGAGGGGAGCGATCTCAGCCGCGCTCAGGGCTCGGTTGAAAAAGGCGAGATCGTCGACCTGGCCGTTGAAGGCGTCGGATCCGGTGCGCGTGCCGACCTTTGCGGTCACGTCGGCGTGGATCGTGCTCTTGAGTTGGTCTGCCTCGAACTCGGTCGGCGTGAGCTTGCCGTCGACGTAGATCTTAAGGCCGGCGGCCTTGCCCGAGCCATCGTACGACACCGCGATGTGGCTCCAGCGACCCGTCGGAATCGTCGTCTTGCTGATCGCCTTGAGCGCGTCTGTCGGCCACTTGTTGATCAGATGCACGGCGGGCCGGTTGTCGGCCAAGTAGAGGTCCCACCCGCGGTAGTCGTTCTTGCTGTCCATCTTCGAGAACGCGGCGCCGCCCTGTCCCCGCGGGTTCACCCAAGCGGCGAAGGCGAACGGCTTGTCCCGCTCGAAGTTGCCGACGTCGCCAAGATCGAGGTAGGAGCCGCCGGAGGTGACCACCGCGCCGGTGGATCGCCCCGCGTCGAACTTCACCTTGCCTGAC
>DATGIR010000324.1:0-12292 GCA_035295605.1 Fimbriimonadaceae bacterium
CAGACCGTACCGTTGGGGGACGAGACGCCCGGCATCATCGTCGAGGCTCTGGCGGACATGCAGCGCTCGCTTTACAACCGCGCGCTCGAGATGCTGAACGAGCACACTCGCCGGATCGACACTTGGGCCGACTTCGAAGCCGCTTTCGCCGGCGAAGGCGCACCCGGCTTTGTCCTCGCCCACTGGGACGGGACCTCGGAAACCGAGGCAAAGATTTCGGAAGCCACGAAGGCCACCATCCGATGCATCCCGCTCAAGCCGCTCTCTCCGGAGGATGAGCGGCCCGGCAAGTGCGTCCTCACCGGGGAGCCCAGCGAGCGAAGGGTGTTGTTCGCCAAGGCGTACTGATACAGCCTCTCGGCAGCGGTGCCGGGTAGAACGAGTTGAATGCTTGCCGCCTTTCTTTTGCTTGCCGCCGGACATGGGCATCATCAAGTCCACGGACCGAAGGTAAAGCCGAAGAACCCCCGAGCGGCTAAAGCGACGGCGGATCAAGCTCCGGAGTTTGATCCCGCCGCTCCGATCTCCGTTCGTCCGCCCCATAGCCGGTTCACAACTGCCACCCCACTCCCCGGCGCACCCGGAATAACGATCGACCGTCTCCTCACCGGCGGTGGGATCGCGAACTCGGTGGCCCGCGCGCGGGGGCTGCAAGCCCGGATTCTCTGGATCGACGGTACTGCCAACATCGACCGGATCAACACCGACGACAAGATCAGCACGCTCGTCGAGAAGGTCAAGAACGCCGGCTTCAACACGATCATTTGGGACGGCAAGCCGATCTCCGGCCAAACCCTGTATCCGAGCAACCTCGCACCCCGGATGACGAGTTGGCGGACCGCGCAGATGCCGCTCGGATTCGATCCGCTCCGGGTCATGTCCCGTGAGGCGAAGAAGCACGGTCTCCTGCTCTATGTCTCGCTCAATGCCTTCAGCGAGGGCCACCAACTACTCAAGGTGGGGCCGGGATACGACAAACCGGCGCAGCAGACCGTGCTTTACGAACCGCGGGTTATCTTGCGATCGGTCCTTGGGGGAAGCGTGTTTCCCTGCTCGAGCGAGCTCAATACGCTTCCTGCGGACGCGAGCCAAATCGGCATATTCACCGACCCATCGAAGCTTCCAAAGTTTCCGATCGACGATACGTTCGCGGTGAGCCTAGCACCGAGGAACCGAATCGTGGACGGTTTTGAGGGCAAGCTGGCCGGCGACCATGTCCCCACGATCCCCAAGGGCGGGGCGGTCCTCATCGGCCGAGGGTTGGCGGCGGATTTCCTTCGGAAGAACGGCCTTCCCGGCCGCACGCTTCCCTACGGTGCAGTGCCGAGCCTTGTTCCGATCAGCAAGCGGCCGGCGCGCGAAATCCCCCTCATGATGAACCCGAACAACCCGGAGGTTCAGAGCTACGAGCTCGAGATTGCCCGGGAGTTGGTCACAAACTATCCGATCGACGGGATCGTCTACGATGACCGGTTGCGCTACGCCGGCATCGACGGCGACTTCAGCCCCGAGACCGAGGCGGCATTCGAGAGCTTCGTCGGTCGCAAGGTCGACTGGCCGGAAGGCGTCTACAAGTGGTCGATTTCAACAAACATGACCAAGGGCGTGGTGCCCGGCCCTGAGTGGGACGCCTGGCTGGCGTTTCGGGCGCAAACGATTCGCAACTACCTTTCGCGGGTCCGCCACGTCCTCCGGCTCGCCAACCCGAATGCCCAACTTGGGGTCTATTCGGGGTCGGACTACGGGAGCTACTATTCGGTCGGCAGCAACTGGGCCTCCTCCGACTTAGTCGCCGGATACTGGGCCCTCACCGCGGGATATCGGCCGACCGGTTACGCAAGGCTCCTCGACTTCCTCATTACCGGCGCCTACTACCGCACCGCGACGGTGCACGAAGCCCTCGCCGAGTCCGCGCCCATCGGTGCGTGCATCGAGGCGGCTGGGGCCACTACTAATGCCGCGGTGCGGGACGCAACGTGGTGCGTTTCGGGCATATCTCTCATCGACTTCAAGGATGACCCTGTCGGGTTGATGCACGCCCTGGCTGCCGCCTGTGCCAGCACGCAAGGCGTCATGGTGTTCGATCTATCCCACAACATCGAGCCGATGTGGCCGGTCTTCGCGACGGCGTTCACCTCCCACGTGAAGCCGCCTCAGTCCGATCCGGCTGCCCTGGCTTGGGTGCGAAGACAGAGGCTCGAAGTGGACGCAAAAAACCCGCATGAGCCGCCCGTGATCATCATGGACGGCTATGCGGGTACCGGAATGTAAGGCGCGCCTAGCTCGCTACGAGCATCTCGTTGTGGACCTCTGAGACGCCGTGCTGCTTCAGGGCTGCACGCTCAACCTCATCGCGTTCCAGCCACGAACCCGCCTCGCCGCGGAGCGTGATGACCCCGCCATTGGCCTCGACTTCCAGCTCTCGAAGCTGATGGTCGATCGTCCGGTGAAGCGTGCGCTCGATCTCCTCGCGGACCTCTTGGACCCCCGCCGGATGGCCCACAGTGACGAGATCGACGACCGACTTCACGCCAACCAGGCAACTCACCGCGTTCTCCGCAGCCTGCTTCTGAAAGGCGTAGTTCACCGTTCCGGTCAACGTCGCGCACGCGTGTTCAACGGTCACATGAATGCAATCCTCCGGCACCAGGGCGTTCCACTTGAGTGCAAAGAGCGCCTCTTCGTTGATTTCGAAGTCGGTTCGGAAGCTTTCGTAAGGCAACACCACCCGCATCTCAGGAAGGACGCCTCGCACCCCCAGCACCCGCTGGGCCACATGCTCCGCTGTTGCGATCTGGGGATAGGAGCCGACATAGCCGGTCAACGTCACGACGCCGTTGTCAGCCGTGACCGCAATGGTCGTGGCATCCAGCGAAGGCTCGCTGTAGAGTTCGTCGATTACGTGTTGTCGGAGTTCTGCGTCGGTTTTCATCTTGCCTACCTCTGCGGCGGTTCGCTTGGCTTCGCCGCCTACATGAAAATAGTAGTCCCGGCCACCGCGAGGCACAAGTCGCGAATAACGCGTCATGGATTCCGTGTCGTGGGATTGGATGACGCCAAGCCGGCTGCTTGAGTCGACACTTGTTCCTACGCCTTAACTCGCCCAGACCGCGGTTACTTCGGCGTGTGGAAGTTCACGCCGTGGAGCGGATCGAACGTCTGAGTCCAGAAGCGGAACTTGGCATGGCCGTCGGCAAACGTGTAGTTCGCACCGCGTGAATGCCGATGCGTCGAGATGGCCCCGTTATTCTCATCCATCTCATCCGCGCCGGGAGGGGTGAGCGGATTGATGGGCTGGAAGAACCACGGGTGGTAGATGTCGTCGCAGTACGGCGCCGGCGGACTTCCGGGTGGGTCGCTATGTGGCTCGCTGTGCCGTTCGGCGTACAAGATCGTGTCGGCGAAACGGTTCACGCCCGATTCGTTGATCCCCCAGACAAACCATCCATTGACGAGATAGGAGATCACGTGGGGCCCGCCTATGTTGATCACGTCCGGGCAGCTGTCATCGAAAGGCCTTGGGTCGGTCGGACAGGCAAATAGTTTCTGCTGGAACAGCACGTCTTCAGACGCGGTTCCGCCGTGGCCCGTGTAGGGGAGGATCTTCGCGAAGATTGAGCCGTTGTCCGGGTTTTCGATGCTGCCATCCGCGTCATCGACGTCCGGTTGCGCATCGCTCCGCTTGGACTGGGCATAGTAGTCGTCGTTATCCGCGTTGTACATCTCGGTCGCGAGCCCGATCTGCTTGAGGTTAGAGAGGCACGCAGTCTTCTTCGCCTGCTCTTTGACTTGAGCGAAGACGGGAAAGAGAATGGCTGCCAGGATCGCGATGATGGCGATAACGACCAGCAACTCGATCAGGGTGAACGCACCCTTGCCTCCTCTCATGGGCATACGATACCTGTACCGATTCCCCGGTTCGGCGCGTTCCAAATCGTGGCTCGGGACCACCGTCTATTCGCTTTCCGCCCGTCCGGTCATCTCTCGCACGTGGATGCAGTAGACGACCCGTAATTCGACTTCCTCGCGAACGGAGGGCGGCGTCACCTCGCGGCCTCGCCGCTCGGTTGAAGGCTGCTCCTCGAAGATCGGACCGTACCGGTCGATCAAGTATCCGACGGCGATCGCCGCTTGCGAATCCTTAAGTTCCTCGAACCGGCCCCAAACAATGGCGCTCTTCCAGTTAGTCAGGTCCGTAATCTCCTCTACCTGCAGGCAAACCTCAGGGTTGGAGCGCATCATCTGGATCTTCTTGCCCTCGTTCGTGTACCCGAGGATGCGCTTTCCATCGAACGCAAAGCTGACCGGCACGACGTAGGGCTTCCCGTCCGCGCAGCATCCCAGGTGGGCATGAGTGGCGGACATGAGCAAGGCTTCAATTTCGGGTTCGGATAGGGTCTTAACCATGGGATTCTGAATCTCCCGCCTCGGGATGGCGAACGTAGGTGTCGACGTAGAGCGTCGGCAGCGCGGTTGACTGGGCCGAATGCGGCACGATGTGCTCCGGAAATGCCTTAGCGAGCTCCCGGATATCGATGCAGATCGGCATGATTGGCTCCTCAGCTCGGTAGCCCAGCCGGAAGTCGTCACCTCGGACGCGCGTGATCAGGGCATCGAAGTCGAGGGCGCCGTTCACATACTGCAGCACGAGCTCGGCGAGCATGCTCGTGAAGAAGGACCGACGGTAGGTGAAGTCCACGACCACGTCGGCGTTTTGCCGTGTGGGAGCAACGAACACGTTGTAGCTGGGTCGAACGAAGCGCTGATATCGATCAACCGTTTGCATCAGGCTCGCCCCCCGTTCGTGGTGGTCACGGAGGATCCGGCCGAGTAGCCGTTGGTCGGCGTCCACGTCGAGAAAGCACGAGATGTCGAGCCGGTCGACGATAGGCGAGGCAAGGACGAAGAGGCCCTCGACCACGATCACGTCATTAGCCGCGATGGCTTCCCCTTCCGGAGTCTGGACCATCGTTCGGAAATCGTACTTCGGGGCCCTAATCTCGTGCCGGTCCTTTAGCTCCGCGAGATGAACGTCGAGAAGGTCCAGGTCGAGGTGCGCCGGATGATCGAAATTGATGGCATCATGCACCGGGGCCGATTCCGTCCGGAAGTAGCTATCCATGCTCAGCACGGCGACGTTGTTCCTGCCCGCCAGCGCCCGAATCTCGTGAGCGAGGTGGGTCTTTCCGGAGCCGGAGCCTCCGGCGATTCCAATGAGAACGGGTTTTCGAGGGATGGGCATGCGTGAGTACCTAAAGGGGTCCGAACCTCTCCGCGGCCTCACGCTCGAGTTGCTCGCGGTGGGACGGGTGCGCCAAGCCGACCATTAATCGGGCTCGATCGCGAAGGCTCTTGCCGCGCAGGTTGGCGGTTCCGTGTTCGGTCACGACATAGTGAACGTCGGCCCGGGTGGTCACGACGCCGGAGCCTTCCTTCAAGTGGTTGACGATTCTAGACTCGCCGCGGTGCGTGGTTGAAGGAAGGGCGATGATCGAGACGCCCATGTCGGAGGCGGCGGCTCCCCTCATGAAATCCATCTGCCCACCGACCCCCGAGTAGATCCGGGGACCGATTGAGTCCGCGCAAACCTGGCCGGTGATGTCGACTTCGATGGCGCTGTTGATGGCGGTCACCTTCGGATTGCGAGCAATTACCTGCGGGTTGTTCACGTATCCAACGTCGAGCATGGCCACCTGGGGGTTGTCATCGACAAAATCGTACAGTCGGCGGCTGCCCATCACAAAGCTGCTGACTAGCTTCCCCGGATGGATCACCTTGTGCCGCCCGGTGACGACCCCGCGTTCGACGAGATCGAGCATGCCATCCGAAAACATCTCGGAGTGCACTCCGAGGTCTTGATGACCGAACAAGCTCGCGAGCACTGCGTTCGGGATTCCGCCTATGCCGACCTGGAGGGTCGCACCGTCCTGCACAAGCTCGGCGCAGAGCTTGCCGATTCGCGACTCGACCTCCGACGACTTCCCGCGTGCGACCTCCGGGATAGGCGTATCGCACTCGCAAAGGGCGTCCAGATCATCCACGTGCACGACGCCGTCCCCGTGTGTTCGGGGCATTAGCCGATTCACCTGGGCAATCACGTGCTTGGCAGAGACGACGGCGGCGCGGGCGGCCTCGACGGAGACCCCGAGGGAACAGAAGCCGTGATGGTCGGGGGGAGAGACATGGATGAGAGCGACGTCGAGCGGCAGCGTTCCGTCGCTGAATAGCCCAGGAACATGGCTCAGAAAGACAGGAACATAATCCGCCCGCCCTTCTGCTACGGCCTCACGGACGTTGCCACCGACAAAGAG
The DNA here is from genome assembly GCA_035295605.1 of Fimbriimonadaceae bacterium. Lineage (GTDB taxonomy): Bacteria > Armatimonadota > Fimbriimonadia > Fimbriimonadales > Fimbriimonadaceae > DAIDHV01. Next base: position 6,312 of record DATGIR010000324.1, read on the forward strand.
GGCTCGAACGCGAAAGCTATCCCGGCATTGAGGGAGGGCGTATGGCGCCGGGCCCTCCGTGTGCATCTGGACGATCTCGACGTCCCGTAACTCGCAACTGCGCGCCGCCATGGCCCCTACAAGCGCCGGGGGCGCCGCCGCCATCCCATGAATGTAGATCCGGTTACCCGATTTGATCACCCGAACCGCCTCTTCGGGCGACGCAAGCTTAAGTGGTACCGAATCCCGCACGTTCCTGTTATACGCCCTGCGTGAGATTGCGGCCAGTCGGCGGTTCCTCGTCATGGTTTTCGCGTACTGGTCCAGTCCGTGCTTCTCATGACACGAAAGCCGCGACTTGTGTCGGGGGCTGGTGGGACGGACAATGATGCTTCGAACCCGTGCTGTCGGGCACGTCGTTCTCTCGGGGTGAGAAATGTCAACAAATCTGGTGATCGACCTGCGCAATGTCCGCCTGAAGGACGTCGACAGAGTCGGAGGAAAGAACGCCTCCCTGGGCGAATTGATGAACTCGCTGGAGGGGTTTGGAGTCCGGGTGCCCGGGGGATTCGCCACGACCGCGGAAGCGTATCGTCACTACCTCGACTGCGGCCGCTTGCGTGAATCTCTAACTGCGATTTTGAAGGAGCTCGACCCCGGCAATGTCCGCTCGATCCAGCGCATCGCCCGCCAAGCGCGCGATGCCGTCTTGGCGCAGCCGTTGCCCGACGACCTTCACTGGGAGATCGCTGAACACTACGACCTGCTTTGCGCCGAAGCGGGTGGGGAGCCAAGCTTGGCAGTTCGGTCATCGGCCACTGCGGAAGACCTCCCAGGCGTCTCATTCGCCGGACAGCACAGCACGTTCCTCAATGTACGTGGGAAAGAGGAGCTTCTGGTCGCCGTGCACCACTGCTACGCGTCCCTCTTCACGGACCGGGCCATCGACTACCGAATTCGCAACGGCTTCGAACACATGAGTGTCGCCCTGTCGGTGGGTATTCAGCAAATGATTCGCTCGGATGTGGGCGTCGCCGGCGTCATCTTTACCCTTGATCCCGAATCGGGCTTCCGGAACGCGGTCGTGGTTTCCGGTTCCTACGGTTTGGGTGAGACCATCGTGCAGGGGACTGTGAATCCTGATGAGTGGACGGTATTCAAACCAACCCTGGCGACCGGCCACGAAGCGATCATCGAGCGCCGCCTGGGCACCAAGGAAAGCAAGCTTGTCTTTGAATCGAATTCGGGCGGCACGCGGCTCGTCTCGGTCGATGCCCCGCATAGCCGGGAGTTCTGCCTATCCGACCCCGAGGTGCTCCAACTCGCCAAATGGTCGTGTGCCATCGAGGACCACTACTCCGAGTTGGCCGACCGCCCCGAACCAATGGACATCGAATGGGCGAAGGATGGGCTTACGGGCGAGTTGTACATCCTCCAAGCGCGGCCGGAAACCGGCCACTCTCGGGTCCTCGCGTCAGGTGAGCACGAGTACCGACTCGTTGGGACACCCCCGGAAGCGCTAGCCACCGGTCAGGCGGTCGGAGAGATGATTGGTTCGGGGCCCGTCCGAATCGTCCGCGATCCGACGGGCTTGAGCGAGGTAAAGGCGGGAGACGTGCTGGTGGCCGAGACGACCGATCCCGACTGGGAGCCGGTCATGCGGCGGGTCGCTGCGATCGTAACGGATCAAGGTGGACGAACCGCGCATGCGGCGATCGTATCGCGTGAAATCGGGATTCCCTGTATCGTCGGGACCGGTGAGGCGACGAAGGTGCTTCACGCCGGCGACACCGTGACTGTGTGTTGCGCCGAAGGCCCGAAGGGCTCCGTGTATCCCGGGAACGTCGACTTTACGATCAGCGACGTCGACTTCAGCACCCTGTCCGCGACAAAGACCAAGACAGACATCCTTTTGAACGTTGGCGATCCGGCAAATGCGTTCAGCCTTTCAATGCTCCCGGTGGCCGGCGTCGGGTTGGCCCGCATGGAGTTCATCGTGAATACCGCCATCGCGATTCATCCGATGGCCCTATGCCGGTATCCCCGCCTTCGCGATTCGGCGGCGACCGCCGAGATCAAGTCGCGAATTGGAGACATGAGACCCGACGAGTACTTCGTTCAACGCCTTAGCGAAGGCTTGGCGAAGATCTGTGCCGCCTTCTATCCGAGACCCGTGATCGTCCGAACGAGCGACTTCAAAACGAACGAATACGCCCGGCTTCTCGGGGGCGCCGAGTTCGAGCCGGCGGAGGAGAACCCGATGCTCGGGTTCCGCGGGGCGTCGCGTTATTACGACTCGCGGTACGCCGACGGCTTCGACCTCGAGTGCTGGGCTCTCCAGCGGGTTCGCGAGGCTATGGGCTTGCGGAACCTGAAGGTCATGATCCCGTTCTGTCGGACGGTTGAGGAGGGTCGCCGCGTCCTCGCACGATTGGAGTCGAACGGGCTCAAGCGCGGCGTGAACGGGCTCGAGGTCTACGTCATGTGCGAGCTGCCTTCGAACGTGCTCGAAGCGGAAGCGTTTCTCACGATATTCGACGGCTTCTCGATCGGCTCGAACGATCTGACCCAGCTGACCCTCGGCATCGATCGAGATTCCGGCACGGTCTCCCACCTCTTCGATGAGCAAGATCCGGCTGTGAAGCGGCTCGTAACCCAAGCCGTTGCAACCGCGAACCGGCTCAAGAAGCCTTGCGGAATCTGCGGCCAGGCGCCATCCGACTACCCTGAATTCGCAGAGTGGCTGGTCGCCCAGGGCATCACTTCGATTTCGGTCAACCCCGACTCGGTCGCCAAGACTTTGCGCGCGGTTGCCAAAGCGGAGGCGGCGCAACCCGCCCAAAAGCACCTAACAAAGGCAGGGAGATAGATGTCGAACAATCGAGTCAAGGGGAAGGTCGCCGTCGTTACTGGCGCTGCCCTCGGGTTGGGCCGGGCTTCAGCAGAGATGCTGGCCTCCGAAGGGGCGGCCGTCGCCCTGTTGGATGTCCACGACGAAACGGGTGCGGAGGTAGTCGATGCAATTTGTCGCCGAGGCGGGGCCGCCCACTTCTGGCACGTCGACGTGACGGACGAGGCGCGCATCGAAGCCGTGTTCTCTGAAGTCCGTGCAAAGTGGGGGCCGATTACCGTGCTCGTCAACAACGCGGGCATCGCCGGCGCGAGCAAACCCACCCACGAACTGTCCCAGGAAGAGTGGGATCGAGTCATGAACGTGAACGTCAAGGGGGTTTTCCTTTGCACGAAGCACGTGATTCCGCAGATGCTGGCAGCCGGGAAAGGCAGCATCGTCAACCTGTCTTCCATCTACGGAATCATTAGCGCGCCGGACGTTCCCGCGTATCACGCCTCTAAAGGCGCCGTTCGGCTGATGGCAAAGACTGACGCCCTGCTCTATGCGGCCAACAACATACGCGTCAACTCGGTTCATCCGGGCTTCATCTGGACACCGATGGTCGAGGGGTTCCTTTCTGGCGTCGACGACGTCGAGGCGGGCCGCCGGACAGTCGATGCGCTTCACCCCCTCGGGCATATGGGCGAGCCGGACGACATCGCCTACGGCGTGCTCTACTTGTCATCGGACGAATCCAAGTTCGTCACCGGTAGCGAGCTCGTCATCGACGGCGGCTATACGGCGCGTTAGCCGCCGCCAGTGCGTCATCCAAACGAATGACAGGGCTTACCGGGACGGGCAAGAGCCGACTTGATAACGGCGCGGCCGTAGCGGAACATGAAGGACAAGCACAGCGAAAACGGCGGAGAGCCGAGAGCTAGTGCGAGGAGTATTGAGATGATTGCACCCTGGTATGGCGAACGACTCAGAACGTTCGATCGATTCGACAAGATGATGGGCCAGATGCTGGGTGACTATCCTAGTGGCGAGCTGTTTTGGTCGCCTAACATCGACGTCAAGGAGGACACCAACAAGTTCACATTCTTTGCCGAGCTTCCTGGAATGAAGCTCGAAGACGTCAACGTCAGCGTGGACGGACACGTGCTCTCGATCAGCGGAACGCGGCACACCTACACGACAGAAAAGGGCGAAAACTTGATTCGCCGCGAGTGCAGTTTCGGGAAGTTTGAGCGAACGTTTGCTCTCGACAGCGATGTCAAACCGGAGCAGATCAACGCCAACTTCAAGGACGGCATCCTGCAGGTCACCGTTCCAAAAACGACGGCAAAGACGATCAAGCGAGTTCCGGTCAAGGCCGGATAGGCATATCCCAGCTCACGGAAGAGTCGGGCCCCTCTACCCAACGGCCGGCGTGATCGATATCACGCCGGCCGTTCTTCGTCGGGCCCGCCCAGTTTGACGCTGCTCAACGGTTCATCCAACACAGGCCGTACGGCGCATGTGATGAGCAAGCCGGTCGGCGACCTGATCGCCGAGAGCGAAGCTCGAATTTGAAACTCGGTTCCGTCCTTCTTGAGGGCGGGCGTGGCGAGGTGGGCTCCCATTGCCCGTCGCCTCGGATCCGAGACGTACTCGAGGCGATGGTGGTCGTGCTCCTCGCGAAATCGATCCGGCATCAGATTGGTGACGGGCAGGCCGACCATCGATTCGCGTTCATACCCGAACAGTTCATGCGCGGCGGCATTCGCCGACGTCAGAATGCCCGACTCGGAGACCAGGATCGTCGCGTCCGGCGCATTCTCAAGTAGGACTTGATAGATGTTCGTCTCGTCCCGTGCGGTTTCGGCCGCACTTTGGAGCTCTCTAACAAGCTCCGCATTTTGTTCGCGAAGCGCATTCAACGCTTGCTCCTGCTCAGCTCTCAGGATGATTGAGACGAGTTCGGTCCGGCTATACGGCCCGAGCTTGATCCTAATCCGTCCCCAGTACGTGCCGACCGTCGCTTCGCTGATGCCGAGTCGATGGGCGATTGCGGTGTCGGTCTGTCCCCTTGAGGCCAGCTTGATCAGTTGCTGCTCGCGGTCCGATAGTTGGAGGCGCGGGCGGCCGGATTCAGTCTCGTCCGTGTAGTCTGCCAACGTGCACCCTGCCCCGGATCGGCCGCCTGGTGAAGCACTAGGAACGACACGCCTGAAAGCGTCGCAAGGCACCGGTCGCACTTGCTCATCGCAAATGATAGCCTAAGGGGAGGGGTTTTGGCGGAGACGGACGGAACTGCTCCTATCAGAATCGGAAGACCGCAGCGGTCGATCCTACGAGGTCGAGTTCGCCTTCCTTCACCGGGAAGATCGAGCCTCGATGCCGAATCGTGTTGATGGCCGCCAGGTTCACGAGGTCCTCGTCGGTTGATCCGGCCGAGTCGCTGATCCTGGTCGTGCCGGTAACTTCGTCGAACTTCCCCCAAATCGGCACTGCCCCCGATATGAGGAGGGACTCGATCTTGCCCGTGTTAGAAGCCACGAGGATCTCCTCTATTTGCTGGGAGGTCAACCCCGTTCCCGCCCTGAGCCGGTAGCGATTCAACTCCAACTTCCTGGCTTGGTCCGCTATCAGTTGGGCGATCTGTGTGGCCGAACGGTGAAGTTCGTCATCCGGCGTCGGGTGCTGGGCTCCTATTCCCGTCTTAGCGACGTGCGGGTATCTCGTCAGGTCGCGATACAGCGCCTGGGCGTCGGCGGGACCCGCCAGAATCAGCGGTTCCCGGCCGGCGCTCAACACTTCCACAACTTTGTGGTCAAGCGCTACGAAGTAGCGCCGGGTGCGGGCTTTCTCGACGGCGTCGTGGTCCGTACCGCCCGGGCCGATCGCCGTCTGGTGACCGGGGCCGGCCACATGTTGCTGGTGTGAGTCTCCCCTGGACTCCGCATGACAGAACGCTTCAATGGTTCCTGCGAAGTCCCCCAAGCCGATGTGTTCCCACTCCATGTCGCGAGAGTGAATCAATCGAATTTCATGCTTATCGAGGACCAATATGTAGAACGCCAATGGTGGAGCCAGGGCCGGGGTCAGGGGAAGGATATTGAAAGCATGCGAAACGGTGAGGGAGTCGTCGACGAGGAACGGGAGCGAAAATAGCCGCCCACCACTT
>DATGIR010000325.1:0-2753 GCA_035295605.1 Fimbriimonadaceae bacterium
CAGAATGCCCCGTCGTCCAAGAGTTTCTTGGCTTCTGCCAGCAGATCAACGGCCGTAGTTCGACGCATCTTCGCCTCGGTCAGCCGCGCTTCGGCGGCTGCCAAGAAGTTTTTGAGGGTCACTCTCCCGCGCCCGGACTCGTGGCTTGATTTGGGTGCCGCGATCAGGATTGATACTGCTGGCCAGCGATCATGTCGGGCTAAATCGTTAACATCCTGACTGGAAACTCGTGCCTGGTTCATTTCTGTGCTCCCTCGATCGGGCGACGGCCTACCGTTCGCCTTCTTGCATAAGCATGCGCTGGAATCAGCATCCCCGCCAGTCGTCGGTTGGCTGTCCAGTTTTCCGCTGACTAGCTTCTGCGGCTGGAGATCGGCGAAGATGGACGTTGCGAGGGAACCGGAATGCCGGCATCGCTAAGGGTTGGAATGAAAGTCATCGTCGGCGTTGATCTTCAGCATGCATACGTGCCCGCGCTCCACTTGCTCGGGAAGCTTCAATTGACAGACCCGGAGCTTCTCCTGGTTCAAGCCTCTCCGACCGTCGAGTCGATGCTGCCGCCGTTCCCGATGGACGGCGCCACCGTGGATTTCATGTACAAGACCTTTAAGGAGGCGGGCGAGGCCGCGCTTCTCGATGCGGAAGCCGAGGCCAGAAAGCTCGGGTTGCACACGCTTCCCCTGCTGTGCATTGGACCGTCCGCCGAGCTGATCAACGAGTGTGTGGAGCGGGAGGGCGCCGAACTGGTCGTCGTGCGCACGACGCACCGCGGAACATGGCAGTCGGAGTTCTTAGGCAGCGTAAGTCGTGCCGTGATGCTTTGCGGACACGTTTCGGTTTTGGCAGCCAAGCAGGAGCCGATCGAGAAGCAGCGTTTGGATGTGGTCTTCGCGACCGATGGTTCCGAATTCAATGAGCGATGCCTGGACCGACTCCTGGCAATGCGCCCCTCGGGCATCGAAACCGTCCACGTAGTCTGCGCCTGGGGGATATCGTCGCACCTGGAGCATCTTCTGCGACACGCCCTTCCACACTCTGCAGACTTGAATGCGGAGCTTGAAGCCGCCGCTAAGGCCGCGGCGGAGCGTGCGGCCTCGCGGCTGTCAAAAGCCGGATACAAGACGACGGCGAGGGCGACCCAGGGTCCGCCCGACCGTGTGCTGCATGAAGTGATGGCGGAGACTGGATCGGACCTTCTTGTGGTGGGCGCCCATGGAAAAGGCTGGGTGGAGCGGTTGCTCATAGGGAGCACCTCGCTCCATGAGCTGGTCGACGAGACCTACAACGTCCTCATTCTCCGCCCGTAGCCCGGGGCGTCAAACGCGCGAAGCGTTCAAGCACGCAAGAACTTCCTCATCCTTGACTTGGCTGAAGTCCTCATAGGCTTGCCCGACCGCATGGAGATGCTCCGGGATCTGAACCGCGACGACTTCGTCGGCCAACTCAGAGAATCGCCGCACGGCCGCGGGTGTTGTTACCGGCGTAGCCACGACAATCCGCGCCGGTTCGAGTCGTCGAATGGCGAGCAGAGCGACCTCGACGGTCATGCCCGTGGCGATTCCGTCGTCGATCACGATCGCGGTCCTTCCCTTGCAGGGCACCGGCTCCCGGCCCTCGAGATAGAGAGCCTCGCGCCGCATCGCTTCGAGCACTTCGCGCTGCGTTTCGCTCTCGAGCCACTCTTCCGACACGCCGTCCCCATCCTGCTTGACGGCTAAGTCCCCCCCTGCGGTTATCGCGCCGCACGCATACTCCGGGCTGCCTGGATGTCCGAGCTTGCGGACAACCACAACGTCCAACTCGGCGCCGATGTCTTTAGCAACCTCGGCTGCGACGACGACGCCGCCGCGCGCGATGCCGTATACGACGCTTCGAGTCCCGAGGAATCGCAAGAGCTTCATCGCAAGCTGCCGTCCGGCGTCCGCCCGGTCCCTAAATCTAACGAGTGTCATCGTGAATCACCCTCCACTCTTAAGGATCTACTCTTGTCACGCCCGTGCCAAGTCGTTGGTTGCGTGTACCGGGAATGGACGACGAGCCGCCCCGGCTTAGTCTCCGTCGTCCCGGCTCGCCGATGTAGGTGTGCTCCCATACGGATAAGCCCGCCCATCCGAGTTCAGGGAGGCCCAAATCACGCGGTTCAGCTTTTCTGGGTCGGGCGCATCCAGGAAGCTCCAGTCGAGGTGCTCGCTAACATCCGCCCAGTAACGGAGTTGGGGCGTCATCGCCGTCTTCTTCGGCGCCCTCTCGTCCAACGGAATGTTGTTGGGCACTGCCGAATAGGGCGTCACGTCCGGCTTGTCCACGAAGCAGGTGTCGATCGGCCGCGCGAGCAGGTCGAACCGGTTCATCGGATCAAGCCCGAGCATCATCTCGATCGACTTGAGCATGCTCACGGTCGTGTACAGGTGCGAGTCCACCGCGTGGTGCCGTACATAGGGGCTGAATACCTGGTACGCCGTTCGATGCCCGTCGACGTGGTCGGGACCGGATTGGGCATCGTCCTCGATGACGAAAATGCACGTATCCTTCCATTGCGGGCTGTGGCTCACAGCCTCGACCACCCGGCCAAGGGCGAGGTCGTTGTCCGCCATCATCGCGCGCGGCATCGGATAGGTCTGATTCACCCCTTCCGTATGGTCGCATGGAAGGGACATCACCATCAGGTTCGGCACCTTGTCTGCCTTGCTGAACTCGCTGTACTCCCGGATGAACTCAGTGGCCCGCATCTGGTCGTTCATCAGCAGCGGCCA
>DATGIR010000326.1:0-4176 GCA_035295605.1 Fimbriimonadaceae bacterium
CGGCGATGACCGCCACGGACAACCGGGAGAAGGTGTTGCCGATCGTCACGCGGTATGGCTCGACTGCCCCGTCCGGGCACACGGTCGGACTGATCAGCGACCCGTGGTTCTGGAGCCCGACGCTGTACCGCAACATCACGATGGGGCCCATGTACCCGCTCGAGGTGCGGATGCGCCTGATGCGCGACACCGGACATCCCAAGGTCGTTCGCTATCTACCAAATGACGGTTCCAAGCCCGAGCCGTACGATCCGAGGCTCGTCACCGAGACCAAGCCAGACTTCATCGCCTATTCGGACTTTGAGACTATCTACGTCGAGCGTGTTTCGAAGATGGCGCGCGTGCCGGACGACTTTGGCGCGGACGTGGAGCGATACAAGGCGTTCCGGTCAGCATTGGAGTCGAATTATGAGCTTGTCGCGCAGTTCGGCCCAAGCGGCAACGACATGGTCGAGGATATGCGGTACGTGTTGCCGGCGGTGTACGTGTGGAAGCGAAAGCTTTAGAGGGGGACGTGGAGTGGTTCCTCGACTACCTCCGGGTGGAGTGCGGAGCCAGTGTCCACACGATCGCGGCCTACGGACGGGACTTGCGGCTAGCCGCGGCGTTCTTCAAGGGTCGCGGGGTTGGCGGGTGGAGTGAGCTGACGGCCGCTCTGCAGAGTCAATACGAGGCCTCCTTGGGGGCGCCATTGGCCCGGTCGACCGCCCAGCGCCGGTTGAGTTCGCTACGCTCGCTCCTGAAGTTCCTGAAGCGCAACCAGGCGGGGCCTGAAACCCCGTTGCCGAGCACGGGCGGCTTCCGGCGGCCCAAACATTTGCCTAAAGCGCTGGGGCGCGACGAGACGGATGCACTGCTGGCGGCGGTGGAGGGCTCGGATGTGTCGGGCCTGCGGGACCGCACCTTGCTTGAACTGCTCTACGGAGGTGGACTACGAATCTCCGAAGCGGTCGAGTTGCCGGTGTCGGCGGTCGATCTCGAGGAAGGGCTGATCCGGGTGGAGGGAAAGCGGCAGAAGGTTCGGCTGATACCATTGCCCGCCGAGACCTTGACGTGGGTGAAGCGCTACCTGACAAACGCCCGGCCGGCGCTGCTGGCCAAGTGCAAGGGCACGCTGCCCGCCAACCTGATCCTGGCGGACCGGGGGCGGCCTCTGCTCCGGCAGAATGCTTTCAAGGTAGTGCAGTCGGCGGCGCGGCGGGCGGGCCTTTCGGTTGCGCCCTCACCACATACGCTGCGCCACACCTACGCGGTGCACCTGCTCAAGGGTGGAGCGGATTTGAGAGCGGTTCAGGAGCTTTTGGGACACGCCTCTTTGGCGACGACGCAGATCTACACCGAACTGGACACGGCCGAGGTGCGGGAGCGGTACCGCAAGGCGCATCCGCGGGCGTGAACTCGAATTCACTGGCTGCCCTTAATCGGGTGTCGAGGCTTGCCGACTTCCTCGCTTCCGTAATCGCATGAGACTTGATCTTGCATCAAGAAGCGCACAGCATCTGTACAATATGGGCCCATGGAACTGGAACTTAAGGAGCTTACTCAAACACTAGTCATAGGGGCCGTTGCTTTGATTGGTGGCCTTCTACTGGTACTCGCCGGCAAGCACCCCTTCCATGCATTCTGGCGGGAGCTCGGGGTCGAAGTCGGCTCGAAGGACGCTCCTACCTTACGGCTGCTCCTTGTATTGGCAACGGCGATGTCTATCGGAATGATCCTTCAGATGCAAGGGCATTGGGGTCGCGACGCGGTGATGCAGCCCAACACCAACCTGGTGCGGCAGGGCGTCGTGTCGGATGCCACGATGACTAGCCAACTTGCGCACCAGAGCGTCTGTGATGACGTGAGAAGCACATTTCCGGGGTGGAGACAGTCAAGCCTTCTGGATTGCTCCGAGTGCGACTCAGACTCTACGTGGAGTCCAGATGATGTCAAGAAGCTGTGGTACGTCGCCAAAAATCGCCTTTACCGCACCGAATATGCCTCGGAACTCCGTGAAGGTGAATCCAGGATCGAATTCTCCAGTGCAGTGGTAGCGGCCTGCGTCGCGCTCATGCCTCTCGCATTGGGACTGGCAATCGGTAGCAAGTGGGTCGGGCCAAAACCGCCCTTAGGCTGGATAGGGCGCTTCATCGCCGTGCCCATGGCTCTCGTCGTGTTCCTGGTTGATGCGGTATGGATCCAGACCGCGGGGTGGATATTCCTCTGGTTGTGCGCCGGAATTGTGCATTCAAGTGACTCAGCTCGGCACGCAGCCGCCGGTACTGTGCGCGACGTTAAGGATAGTCACATCAACCCCGCCTCTGCCACCACGCGCTTCATGACGCTGTCCGTGGCATTCGGGTTCGTCGCGGTCGGGATGTCTTTCGTCTGCAGATATGAGGAGGAGCAGCACTTCAAACGCGTTTTTGGCTACTACTCGAGCCTGTTGAACACGAAAGTCAAGACACCTGAAGAAGATTCGCACCATGCGAAGAGGAGCGGCTAGAAGGGCACGAAGTTCCGAGCGCATCGGCATTCGGGCGAACTGGCGGCTACTGTTTTCGGTTCGACGGGGCCAATTCGCTGGCCGAAGTTTTCACAAAACTGCACAGCCACTCGGCGTCGGCAACTTTGTCCTCGGGGATGAGCAGGGAAGGCTTGGCGCCCGGGTAGGGCGGGCAATCGTGGCCCTCGCCGAGGGTTGCATCGCCGAACTTCGTCTTCTTCACGAAGAGCCGGTCGTCACAGATGAGGGCAACGAGCTTCTCGTCGAGGTACAGGGCGTACTCTCCGAACATCGCCTTGATTCGAAAATCACCGACCCCGGCCAATTGGGCTTTGAGGTAGTCGACGGTTTCGGGCTTCGTCGCCATGTCGCGAGCGTACCGCCGCCGCGGGCGAGGGAGCGAGGGAGCGAGTAAGCGAGTCAACCGGGACTAGAGGGGTTCTGAAGAAAGCACGTCCAAATCAAATCCGCTGCGTTCTCCGCGCGCCAAACGAAGGCTGCCGGCGAGGCCGATCATTGCGGCATTATCGGTGCAGAGGGGTAGGGGAGGAACAATCACCCGAACCCCGCTTCGGAGCCCCAGTTCCGCGACCCGAGTTCGGAGTGCGAGGTTGGCGGAGACACCTCCGGCGACCACGATCGTTCGGAGACTCTCCGCTTCGGCGGCCGCGACGGTCTTCGTCGCCAGCACCTCGACGATCGCGTGTTGCAACGAGGCAGCCGCGTCCGCCGCGTTCAGCTTCGGACCCTCACGCTCGACGAGCCGGGCGACCGCCGTCTTCAACCCGCTGAAGCTGAAGTTGGTCGGCCGGTCGGTCGCCGACTGCGGAAGTGCGTACCGCAAAGGATCCCCTCCCACTGCCGCCGCCTGAACGGCGACTCCACCCGGGTAGCCAAGGCCAAGCACGCGCGCCCCTTTGTCAAAGGCCTCGCCGGCGGCATCGTCCAAGGTTTCGCCGAGGACCACGTACTTCCCCCAAGCCTCCACCCGAACCAACTCGGTGTGGCCGCCGGAAACGATGAGCGCCAGAGACGGGGGTTCGAGCGCCGAATCGACGGCAAGGGGGCTGCAAACGTGACCCTCGATGTGATGAACGCCGATGAGCGGTAGATTCCGGCGAAAGGCGAGGGCCTTCGCCGCCGAAACGCCTACGCTAAGCGCGCCGATGAGCCCGGGCCGGTTAGTGACCGCTACGGCCTCGATGGCTTCGAGTCCGATTCCGGAGTCTGCGAGCGCGGTATCCATTGTGGGTAGGAGAGCCTCCACGTGGGCTCGGGCGGCGGCCTCCGGCACAACCCCACCCCACTTGCCGTGCAGCTCGATTTGACTGGCGACGACGCTGCTCTTGATCTCAGAACCGACTAACACTGCGGCGGCGGTCTCGTCGCAGCTCGTTTCGAGGGCCAGCAGCGGACCAGAGAAGAAGGCGTTCACGCTGCGGGCGGCGTCCAGTGTTCCATGTCCGCGAGCCACATAACCAGCGCATCTTCCTTGTTGTCCGGGTAGTACCGCTTGCGTCGCGCGGTGGTGACGAAGCCGAGGCGCTCGTACAGGGAGACGGCAGCCGTGTTCGAGGCACGGACTTCCAGGGTGGCGCACAGCATTCCCGCCTCCTTCGCCTCAAGTAGAAGATCGATGATGAGGGCGCGGCCGATGCCTTGCCGACGCATCCCTTCGTCCACGGCGA
>DATGIR010000327.1:0-2379 GCA_035295605.1 Fimbriimonadaceae bacterium
AATCTGATTGAGCTGGTTCGCCTGACTCAACGTATCGCCCCGCGCATTGTAACCCAACGTGATGATCCCGCCCGCGGGATCCGTGATCGAAATCCTCCGAGAATTCGCGTCGAACGCCGAGGTGGTCGTAAAGCCCAGAGCGTCCGCCGTTTGGGTAGCCCTACGGAGGGCGTCGAACACAGAGGTCGACGTGTACCCACGTGGGTTCTGCGATGCAATTGAATTCCCGACCACATCGTAGGTCGTCGTCCAGGCGAATCCAAGCGGATTCCGGCTTGCGACCGGGCGATTCGCGGCGTCGTAAACCTGGGTCGATCGGTTCGCGAGGGGATCTACGGATGCGATGTTACGCCCTGCGGCGTCGTAAACCGCGGACCAAAGGAATCCCAAAGGAGTCTGGCTCGCGAGCGACTGGCCGACCGCGTCGTAGATCGTCGAAGACGTCCGATTGAGCGGGTCGGTGCTGGCGATCCGCCTACCGGTTGCATCGTAAACCGAAGACCAAAGGAAGCCAAGCGCATCCCGGGCTCACGTACCGCGTCGCCAACTTGCCGAAGGCTCTCCAGCATGGTCCGAGCCTTGCCGCGGGCGATTAATTCCGAAAACGAGTGTAAGAGATCGCTTGCCACGGCTTCGCTTTCCTGGGCGGATGCGACTTGAAGGGGCGAGGGAGCAAATGAAGCGATCCAAGCTTGATGCACACGTTCCTGTCTGCCAACGCTCTCGAACGTGGCCAGGATCTCCTCCAACGTTGAAGCGGCGATGCTCTCGGCGCCGGACATGAGCTGCGAGACGCGGCCCTCGGAGACGCCAAGCGCCGCGGCAAACGCTCGGCTTGTGCCGAACTCCTCCTTGATCACGGCCCTAAGGGCCAGGCCGAAGCTCTCGTGTTTAGGCTGAGCTAAAGAAGCCGGGTTGTCGTTGGCTGAATCGACCGGCGGGCGCGAAGCTTTCGGCGTGGAACGACTCTTTTCACTTCTTGAAGCTCCGCTCATTTGGCTTAGTCATCAATTCTCGAACTTCGGAAACCAAAGTCGCCGACCATCGAGCCCCAGTGAGTGTATAGGTCACAGCCTTGAGAATGCTACTTTCGGACAACCGGTCAACCTCCCAGCGAGTGATCTTGAGCGACACACCTATGTGCTCGGAGCGACCGGCTCGGGCAAAACCAACCTCATTCTCGGGCTTCTGCGCCAAGACTTGGCGAGGCGGCACTCCGTTGCGGTCGTGGACTTGCGCGGTGACCTGGTTGAGCGAGCCTTGGCGCTTTGTGCTGATGAGGGAGTCGCCTCGGAGCGAGTGGTACTGCTTGACCTGCGGGAGCCCAAGTGGGTGGTGGGCTTCAATCCACTGCGATCCGGGGCCGAGCCCTTTGTCCGGGCACTGCACCTCCTCGATGTGATCCGGGGCGAGTCGGACTCGTGGGGAGTGCAACTGGAGGAAACGATGCGTAGTGCCTTCCTCCTGCTTGCCCACGCTGACCAAGCGATAACTGACCTGGAGTCACTCCTGTTTGATCTCGACTACCTCTCGGACCTTGTCGCCACTTGCAACGAGCCGTCCATCACCCAGTTTTTCAGCCGCTACGCCGCGCTCTCGGAAGAAAAACAGCTTGCGTTTGCTTTGCCCGTGATGAACAAGGTAACGCCTCTTCTGGCAACACCGGGGCTTCGGGCGGTACTCGGTAGCGCCCGCACCATCGATCTTGATTCGGTCCTGAATCGTCGTGGGACCGTGCTGCTGGTGTCCCTGGCAGTTGACGAGCTACACCGCTCTAGCCGGATGCTCGGGGCGCTCATCGTGTCTGCAATCTCCCGGGTGATGTGCTCCCGCGTGACGACCCCTGAGGCGAAACGCAACCCGGTGAGGCTCTACGTCGACGAGTTCGAGGCGATGGCTTCCGCGAGCTTTGAGGGGCTGATCGCCGAGGGACGCCGGTTCAAGTTGTCGCTGGTGCTGAGTCATCAAAACCTGGCGCAGCTTCCACCAAAGTTGCGGTCGATAATTCGCAACAATGTCGGGCTCCAAATCCTGGGCAGGTGCGGTTTTCAGGACGCGGAGGACCTGAGGCGAGAACTTCCGGACAACCTCACGGCCGAAGACCTCGTTTCCCTGCAGCCAGGGCAGATGCTCCTGATGTCCCGAGGGGAGGACGCGCAGCTTATTCGAACCGAGTTGGCCGTAGCGCAGGTGGGCGCGGCCGAGGCAATGGAGTACCGAGCGCGGGTGCTAAGAGAGATCGGCACACCAATCACTGAGGTCACTGAGAAACTCCAGGCCAAGCGTCGGGCAGCCAATCGCCCTCACTTCGATGAGTCCGGCCCGTGGGGTTTGGAGGACGAGCCATGGAGCTGACTGAGCGAGATCGCCGGCTTCTAA
>DATGIR010000328.1:0-4467 GCA_035295605.1 Fimbriimonadaceae bacterium
TTCGCGGGGGACCCCTAACCTTGCCCTTCGGGCTTCAAACAACGGGGTCCCTGGTGCGAACTCTTAGGCTCGCGGCGACGAATAGGCCCGAAGAAGCTACGGACCTCCCCTAACCGGATGAACCTGGCGATGTTGAACTCCTTCATGGAGCCGGGCTGGACTCCGGGGCTCTCTATAGGCCCGACGGAGCGAGAAGACCTGCTGATCTCGGCCCGTCCTCGGGCGGCTACATTTCCCTCCACCCTCGCACGCTTCGCGGCGAGGACTCCTCCCGGTGGGATGAGAGACGCACGAGCCCAGGAGCTTGTCCTGTCTACACAAACCGAAAGTTCGCCGCGAACGAGCCCAAGTCGATCGGCCCGCGGTCGGTGCGGATCTCAACCACGCCCCGCTCCGGCCATTCCTTGAGTGCGAGCGACGGCCCCACGCCGGCCAATCCAAAGAACTTGAGGCAGTCCGCATCCACTGCCGCGAAGGGCGAGCCCCAGACCACCTCTCTCACCGGCGCCAAACCCGGAAACGTGCCTGGGCCCAGCCGCGCCTTGAGCGCCGGGCTGTAATCGCAAAGAAAGAAGTCGATCGCGGGCGCCTCCACCGGAATCGCATTCCGGCAGATCAACTGTCGCTCCTGCGACTCGACGGCGGAGTAGCCCCGCAGCCGCAGCTTCTCGGGATCGTCTTCCCACTTTTCGGAAATCCGCATTGGCAGCCCGAGACCCTCCAGCGTCGCGACCGCCTCGTGCAGGTCGATCGGCTCGAAGACGAGAGTCCGGATTCGGGCCACCGCCACCGATCCTTCGTCTAGCTGAAGGAACTCGAGGTTGATTCCACCGAGCGCGACTCCGGCGGTGAGACCGTACGGCCAGAAGCGGCCGATCGGCCAAGCGACAGGAAACCCGAGACCGGCAAAGAGGGTCATGGCGTGCTCGATATCGGGAACCTCGCAAATGAGGTGATCCAGCCGCCGCAACCAGGGATCGTTCACTCAGGGGAGTTTACGTTTGAGGAGGGACGCCGACGCCGATTCGGGACTCGGCCGCGGTCCTGGCGGCTTCCGGGAAGGCCGTGGCCTTGACGAACACAACTTGACCCCTGCCGCTGATGATCGCCCAGAGGTCACCCTGGCGCCGCACCCGCCGGATCCAGTCAAGACGGATTCGGGTTGGCGTTCCACCTTCGGGATCGAGGTAGATGCCGTCTTCGCGCACGGTAGCGACCGTTCGCCGCAGATAGAGCTTCTTCTGATCGGATGTGATGACAAGGGCCCGTCCGGGGATGGTTATCGGCCACAGAATCATGAGCGCTCCGAGATACCGCATGATCGGCACCGTCATCGTCGTGACGATGAGGATGCCCGAGATCGGAAGTCCGATCAGCATCCACCAAAGCGATCGGAAGTAGAGTCCGCCAGAGGCATACGCCAACTCTAACCGCCCGATGATGTACGGCTCGCTGACGATCGGCTCCACGGGATCGGAAGTCTACTTGTCGCGCGGTAACCTCGGCGCATCGATGTTGAACCTCGATTTCCGCGACCCGGTTCTCTTCATCACTCTGAACCGGCCCGAGGTTCGCAACGCCTTCAACGACGAGCTGATCGGCGCCCTTACCGATGCCTTCGCGAAGCTTCCTACCGGTACGCGAGCTGTCGTGCTCGCGGGCGAAGGGCCCTCATTCTGCGCCGGCGGGGACCTGGAGTGGATGAGAAAGGCCGCCGCCTATTCGACCAAGCAGAACGTGGAGGACGCGACCCGGCTCACTCTCCTATTCGGCACGATCCAACGGTGTTCGGCGGTCGTTGTCGCTCGGGTTCATGGGCATGCCTTCGGCGGCGGGTGCGGACTCGTCTCCGCTGCCGACGTGGCGGTCGCCTCGACTTCGGCGAAGTTTTCGTTCAGCGAGGTCAAGCTGGGCCTGATCCCGGCGACCATCGCGCCGTTTGTGCTGCAAAAGCTGGGCCCCGGCCACGCGCGTGCCCTCTTTACTACGGGTGAGGTGTTCGACGCCCACCGCGCCCATCACGTGGGGCTCGTTCACGAAGTCGTGATGCCAGAGGGTCTCGACGTGGCCGTCGACGCCAAACTGAACGCGATCCTCGCCGCCGGACCCAAGGCGACGATCGCCGCACGCGATCTAACCCTGGACGATCTGTCTCTATTCGATGAGGCGCCCAAACGGCTTGCGGCCGCCCGCGCGAGCGAGGAAGGGAAGGAGGGGGTTGCCGCGTTCCTCGAGAAGCGAAAGGCGACCTGGGTGCGCCCGTGGCCGTGATCAGGAAGCTCTTCATCGCCAACCGCGGAGAGATCGCGGTGCGCATCATCCGAACCGCCCGCGAGTGTGGCATCAGGACGGTTATCGGCCACAGCGAGGCGGATAGCAGCTCGGTTGCCGTGGCGATGGCGGACGAAGCGATTTGCCTTGGCCCGGCCGAAGCGTCGGAAAGTTACTTGAGAATCGAGAAGGTCGTCGGGGCTGCCAAGTCGGCCGGCGCCGATGCGATCCACCCCGGATACGGCTTTCTCAGCGAGCGCGCCGAGCTTGCAGCTGCCTGCGAAGCGGCAGAGCTGGTGTTCGTCGGCCCGAGCGCAGCCGCAATGCGGTTACTGGGCTCGAAGATCGAGTCCAAGGCGCTCGCTCAGAAGCTCGGGGTTCCGTTGGTGCCCGGCTACTTCAAGCCGGGGGCGACTGACGTGCAGCTGAGCAAAGCTGCCGGTGAGATCGGCTTCCCGGTGATGCTCAAGGCCTCCGCGGGCGGCGGGGGGCGGGGCATGCGAGCGGTCTTCTCCCAGGCGGAGCTGGGCGACCAGCTGCGGCTTGCATCCGAGGAGGCCCAGAAAGCTTTTGGCGACGGATCGATGATGGTGGAGAAGCTCATTGGGCGCCCTCGCCACATCGAGGCTCAGGTGCTTGCCGATCGGCACGGCCAGGTGGCGGTGCTCTTCGAGCGCGAGTGCTCGCTGCAGCGCCGGCATCAAAAGGTGATCGAGGAGTCGCCGACGCCCTTCCCCGGGTTCGAGACGAAGATTTGGCCGGGGATGCGGGAGGCGGTCGAAAAGCTGATCAGGGCGGCCGGGTACTCCGGAGCCGGCACCGTAGAGTTCATCGTCGACCCTGAGTCGGGCGCTTTCTACTTCCTGGAGGTGAATACGCGGCTTCAGGTGGAGCACCCGGTCACGGAGGCGATTACCGGACTCGACCTCGTGTCCTGGCAACTTAGGGTCGCAGTTGGTGAAAGATTGCCTGATGAGCTGCTGAAGCCGAGGCGGATCGGCCACGCGATCGAGGCACGCATCATCGCCGAGGATCCCGGCGCGGGATTCTTGCCGTCGGTCGGGGAGATCCTGGCTTGGGCGGAGCCGCGCGGCCCCGGGATTCGGGTCGATACCGGCTTCGCTGCCGGTCAGAGCGTGTCGCGGCACTACGACTCGCTGATCGCCAAGCTGATCGTACACGCGGAAACGCGGGGCGGGGCGATTGCCAAGCTCAGGCTCGCGCTCCTGGACTTTCACATCCTGGGCGTTCAGACCAACATTCCCTACCTCCGGGATGTGGTCAGCCACCCCGCCTTCGCGGCCGGCGAATTCGACACGGGCTTTCTGGGACGGGAGTTCGGCGCCTGGGCGCCGAGTGGGGAACTGCCCCTAGGGCTGGGGGCCCTGGTTGCGACCACATCCCCGTCTCCGACTGGCGCTCAGAGGGCTGAGCGCGTCGCGAGTGCGTGGGACGGCGCCGACAGCTTCCGGCTCCTCCGGCCAACCTGACGTTCCTGACTCCCTGACATTCCTGACTCCCTGACGTTCCCGACTCCCCCGGCCCCGCCCGGCTGGCCTCAAGTTCAAAAAACTCCCGGCCGACCATTGACATTCCGGTCACAGACTGGTATCATTTCTCTTTGCCGCTCGACCTTGCGTCGGAAGCGGACAGCGCAACCCGCTCTTTGACAGTCGCATATTGTGTTAAGAAGAATTGCATAATCGAGCACTCGATAAAGCTACAAATGTGAAGCTAAAGAGGGTATGCGACGAATGCCTAGGGACAAGTTGCCGAAGAAGGACGCGAAAGCAGCGAAATGCCCAGGGGAGCTGCACAGAAGTGTTGATCCTGGGATGTCCGAATGGGGAAACCCCGTCAGAGTAATGTCTGGCGACCCACATCTGAATACATAGGGTGTGAGGAGGGAACCCGCTGAACTGAAACATCTAAGTAAGCGGAGGAAAAGAAATCGAAGAGATTCCGCAAGTAGCGGCGAGCGAACGCGGAAGAGCCCAAACCAACCGGTTTACCGGTTGGGGTTGTAGGGCCACCACTATCATCCCCAAATCAAGCCAATCCATCGTGGTTGGTTTGGTTTGAGGATGATAGAAAAGAAGATTGTGAAAGGTTAACGGAAGAGCGTTGGAAAACGCCGCCATAGAGGGTGATAGCCCCGTATGCTAAAACCGATCCGAATTCAGGTGGTACCTGAGT